>QKCS01000194.1 GCA_003246795.1 Alphaproteobacteria bacterium | reverse complement strand
TCCATAGGTCCCGCGGCTAGGAGAAAAGCCGATGATCCGTGAGATGGTTGTTGTCGAGAATGTCAATCATCCTGGCCGGTTGTCCCGCGTCAACGCCAGCAAATACAAGGTGACGCGTGCCGCACTGCTAAAGGTGCTGCCGAAGGTCGGAAAGGGCCTGACGCAATCAGAAATGATGGTGTCGATGCGAAGGAACTTGTCCAAGGCGCAGTTCCCGGGAACGACGACTTCCTGGTGGACCAAGGTCGTTCAGCTCGACCTGGAAGCCAAAGGTCTCGTCGTTCGTGACGGCGGAAAGCCGCTTCGGTGGCGTCGCACTTGAGGTGGCCGGTGACTACGTCGACGCAGCGAGCAGACGCCAGGTTCCGGGTATCCCTTCAGTTCGGCCTCGCCGCGAGCCAGCGCCAAGTTGGTCTAGCGCCATCGAACGAATGTCAGTTTCCGGCGATTTTTCAGCCATACATCCGCTCAACCGGAATGACCGAATTGCCAAACGCTAAAGCCATCCATGGCGATCCCCTCTCTGTGTTTGCACTTCCGCGATTTCGTCCCAGTCCCTTGCAGTTCACGTCAGTGCGCTCCATTTCATTTGCGCCCTGCCCTTCGGCCCGTCTCCCGCCTCGCACTCGAGCGCACTGACGCGTACTCGCATGCACCCCTATGCGACTGGCGCGACAGCCCGAATTCACGCCTTGTAAGCGGTAGGTCGTCCGTTCAAATCGGATATCCGGCACCACTTCTTCCGACATTGCCGGGAGTACAGTTCCGACGATCGCGTGCTCATCACGCGCATGCGCGAAACCACCTAAGGGCGGAATTTCTCGCCCGAGTGTCCGCTGCCTGAACGATCTTTCCTCACCCCTTGTCGGCAATCTTCAGGCCACCATTTGTCGGTAACGCTAACGAGCATCGCTCCCGCGTGCCGCGCATCATCACCCCCGTTCTCTCGTTCAGGCTGCATTGTAAGAGTGCTGGTTGCTGCAGATCGTCGTATTCTCGCACGCATCCTCTTGCACATGCGAGCCGGATAGCTTTCCTATCGCGCGCGCATCGAAATTGCGGTCGGGCGAAGGCGGCACGCTGCTGCGTGCGGCTTCGTCTCTTGCCGTCAGGGGCCGCAGGACTTGTTGGGGGACATATCAATGGTGCACGGCGCTCACCGCGAACCGTTGGCAATTGTCGGTATCGGTTGCCGCTTTCCGGGACGCAGTTCGTCGCCCGGGGCCTTCTGGGAGTTGCTGCGCGAAGGGCGTTCGGGCGTGCGGACGATCCCCGCGGACCGCTTCAGCCTCGAGCAATTCTACGACACCGACCCGAAGCTCAACGGCAAGATCAACACCAAGTACGGCGGTTTCGTCGACGGCATTCGCGAGTTCGACGCGCAGTTCTTCGGCGTCAGCCCGCGCGAGGCGGAAGCGATGGACCCGCAGCAGCGTCTCATCCTCACCGTCGTGTGGGAGGCGTTCGAGGATGCGGGGATTCCGGCCGACCGTCTGAAGGGCTCGAACACCGCCGTGTTCATGGGCGCCTCGTCCATTGATTACGGACAAATCCAACGCTACCGCCGCAGCGGCGCCGATCTGCACGCGGGCACCGGCAGCGCGATGTCGATCATCTCGAACCGCGTGTCGCACAAATACGATTTCCACGGACCTTCCGCGACGGTCGACACCGCCTGTTCGTCGTCGCTGACGGCGACCGATCTGGCGTGCAACGCGATTTGGCGCGGCCAAAGCGACATCGCGATCGTGGGCGGCGTCAACGTGCTGCTCGACCCATCGATCTTCATCTCGTTCTCGAAGGCGAACATGCTGTCGAAGACGGGGCGCGTGCGCGCCTTCGACGCCCAGGCCGACGGCTTCGTGCGCGCGGAGGGCGCCGGCGCGGTCGTGCTGAAGCCGCTGTCGAAAGCGCTTGCCGATCACGACCGCGTTTATGCGGTCATTAAGGGCACGGCCGTCAATCAGGACGGGCACACGAGCACGATCTCGGTGCCGAGCGCGGACGCGCAGTGCGAGATGCTGAGCTCGGCGTGCTCGAGCGCGGGACTGTCGCCGTCCGACATCGACTTCGTGGAGGCGCACGGCACGGGCACGCCGGTCGGCGATCCAATCGAAGCCCGCGCCATCGGACGCGTCTTCGGACAGGAGCGCAATCGCAAGGCGCGCGTGCTCGTCGGCGCGGTGAAGACGAACACCGGGCATTTGGAAGCCGGCGCGGGGATCACGGGGCTCATCAAGACGGCGCTTTCGCTCCATCACCGCGAGATCCCGCGCAACCTGAACTTCAAATCGCCGAACCCGAACATTCCACTCGACGACCTCGGCCTTGCCTTGCCGCTCGACCACACGGAATGGCGCGCCGACAACGGGCGGCCGCGGCGGGCGGCGGTGAACTCGTTCGGCATCGGCGGCACGAACGCGTGCGCGATCCTGGAGGAAGCGCCGGCGCAGGCAAACGGGCATCATCGCCACGATCATCCGTATGCGAAGCATTGGTTCGTGCCGCTGGGCGCGCAGTCCGAGAAGGCGCTCGCCAGCGTCGCGGCGGCGACGGCCAAGACGATCAAGCAACGCGTCAACGGTCACGCCAACGGCGGGGCGAACGGCCACGGCGAGCCGGCGTTCGAGGCGCTGGCGTCGAACCTCGCCCTGCGGCGTTCGCACCTCACCTTCAGGGCGGCGGCCGTCGGCAACACGCCCGTCGACATCGAAAAGCTGCTGAAGGACGCGCCGAAGCTCATCGAGGCGAAAAAAACGCGTCCGGGCCTCGTCGCGGGCAAGCGCCAGGAAGAACCCCGTGTCGCGTTCGTCTTCGCGGGCCAAGGCGGCACGTGGTGGGGCATGGCCCACGGCCTCTTGCGTCATGATCCGGTCTTCGCGCGGGCCGTCGACGAATTCGATCACGAGTTCCAGAAGCATTCGGGTTGGTCCGTACGCGAGGAACTTTTGCGTCCGGAAAGCGAATTCCATCCGGGCACGACCTACACGCTGCCCTGCTTGTTCGCGCTTCAGACGGGACTGGTCGCGCGCTGGCGCGCTTGGGGCATCACGCCCGACATGGTCATCGGGCATTCGTCCGGCGAGCTCGCCACGGCGCATGCGGCCGGCATTCTGTCGACGGCCGATGCGGCGAAGGTCGTGCATCACCGCTCGCGCCTGCAGGCCACGCAGGAAGGACGCGGCGGGATCGCCGCGATCGCCCTGCCCCGCCACGAGGTGGAGCGGCGCCTGACCGAGTGGGGTATGACCAACGTCGACATCGCGGCGGTCAACGGGCCCGCGATGGTCAACATTGCCGGCGACAACGCGGCGCTGCACGAGGTCGTTGCCAAGCTGAAGGAGCAGCACGGCGAGGATCTCTTCGCCCGCGTCCTGAAAGTCGATTTCGCGCCGCATTGCCATCACATGGATCCGCTGCGCGGCGAGCTGCTCGACGTGCTGCGCGACGTGAAGGCGCACGCCGGCCAAGTGCCGATGATATCGACTGTCACGGGCCACCTCATCGCGGGGCAGATGGCGGACGCGATGTACTGGTGGCGCAACATCCGCGATCCGGTCAATTTCGACCAAGGCTTGCGCGAAGCGCTGAAGCTGGGCGCCAACGTCTTCGTCGAGATCGGGCCGCATGCCAACCTGGCGCCGATGATCTCCGGCACGCTCGCGGAAACCGGGCAATCGGCCGTCGTCGTGCCGTCGCTCAAGCGCGACGAGCCGCACGATCAGTCGTTGATGACCGCGGCGTCCGCGCTCTACGTCGCCGGCGTCGAACCCGATTGGAAGAGCTTCTACGGCGAAGCGCCGCCCCGCGTCGACCTGCCCCGCTATCCGTGGGAAACGAAGCCGTTCTGGATCGACACTGAGGAGATGCAGGCCGCGTTGCGCGGGCCTCGTGCGCATCCTCTGTTGGGACAACGCACATTCGGGCCGGCGCCGACGTGGACGAGCGAGCTGTCCCTCGAGGAACTCACCTTCCTGCAAGACCACGCCGTGGACGGCAGCGTCATCTTCCCTGGCGCGGGCTATCTGGAAATGATGTTCGCGGCCGGCCGAGAGATGTTCGGCGAGGGCACGATCGAACTCGAGAACGTCGAGATCCTCGAGGCGATGATCCTGGCGAACGACCGCACCGAAATGGTGCAGACGGCGTTCGAGCCCTCGCGCGGGCGCATTTCGATCATGAGCCGGCCGCGCGGCGGCGGCCTTGACTGGGTCGTGCGGGCGCGCGCGACGCTGCGCTTACTGACCGGGGCCACGCCGGACATTGCGGACCACGTCAAGCGGCCGAAGGGCAAGCCGATATCCGGCGCCTTGATCTACAAGAAGATCGCCGCGCGCGGTTACGCCTACGGCCCGACCTTCCAAGGCGCGCGAAAGATCTGGCCCGGACGCACGGAAGCAACCGCATGGATCCAGGGGCGCAATGTCGACGCCTCGAAATACCTGTTCCATCCGGCGCTGCTGGACGCGTCGCTGCATGCGGGGTTTGGCTTGGCCACCGGCTTCGGTCTCGGTGACAAGGACGGCGAAGGCGACGACCGCATTTACCTCCCCGTGCGCATCGACCGCGTGACGCTGTTCTCCTCGCCAAGCCGCGACGGGTTCTGGGCGCGCGCACGCTCCGTCTCGGTCGATCACAACGCCGCCGTCAGCGACACGGCGATCGCCGATGCCAAAGGGCAGGCCATATTGCTGATGGAGGGCTTTCGAGCGCGCGCGATCCCGGTTCGCCGGATGCACGCCGAAACGAAAGCCCTCAAACCGATCTTCGTGACGGAAGATCTGATCCCCGTCGAACTGGAACGTGTGGAGAAGCCGAAGGCAGGCCATGGTCAGCGTTGGTTGGTCTTTCACACCTCCGCCAAGAATGACCTTGCCGCCAAGACCGCGGCATCGCTCAAAGCGGGCGGCGCCGACGTCATCAGCGTTCTGCCCGCCGACGGATTCAAGAAGACCTCGGAACGCACGTGGCGCCTGAATCCGGCGGCGCCGGACGGGTACGACCAAGTCATCGCGTCTATAGCACCTGCAGACGCGAAGGCCCCGCGTGGCATCGACGGGATCGTCTTCGGCTGGGGGCTGACGGCCGCTGCGCGGACGAAGGGATTTGCGCCCGACGAAATCGCTGCCAACGAAGCCATGTCGTCGAACGCGGCGCTCGCGCTGACACAAGCGCTTCTCAAGCGCCCTGAGCTGAAGCCAAGACTGTGGCTGCTGACGCGTGGCTTGCACGCGACGAACGGCGACGCCGGGGGAACGCTCTCGGCGCGCGTCGCTGGTGCGCCATTGTCTGGGTTCGCCCGCGTGGCGCTCGGCGAACAGCCCCAATTCAAGTGCTCGACGATCGATTTCGACCCCGCGCCTGCAGCGGCGCAACGCCAAGCCGGCGGTCTCGCAGCCATCGTTCTTGGTGCGACGCAGGAAACGGAGGTGGTCCTGCGTGGCAAGGACGCGTTTGCACCACGTCTCCGCCAAGCCGACGAAGCATCGCTGCGGCCGTCCACCGTTCAACCGAGAGGCAAGCAGACGCGCCTCTACAAATTGACGATGAGCGAGCTCGGCGATCTCGACAATCTGCGGATGGTCGAAGTCGAACCGGAGAAGCCCGGCAAGGGCCAAGTGAAGATCGCCATCAAAGCGGGCGCGTTGAACTTCCACGACATTCTGGGCGCGACTGCCGTGCTGCCGGCAGACGCGGAAGCCGGCAACCCCGCCGACCATCTCGGCCTTGAGTGTGCGGGCACGATCGTCGAAATCGGCCCCGGCGTAAAAGGTCGGCGCATCGGCGAACGCGTCATGGCGATGTCGACCGGCTGCTTCCGCAGCGAACTCATCATCGACGCTGACGGCGCCCACCAGCTGCCCAAGCACGTCTCCTTCACCGAAGGCGCCACGATTCCGTCCGCGTTTTCGACGGCGTACTACGCGCTGACCCGGCTTGCCCATCTGAAGGCCGGCGAAACCGTTCTCGCCCATCTCGGATCGGGCGGCGTCGGTCTCGCCACGATTCAGATCGCGCGGCACTTCAAGGCGAACGTCATCGCGACGGCGGGAAGCCCGGAAAAGCGGGCGTTCCTCAAGAAGCTCGGGATCAAGCATGTCTACGACTCCCGCTCGCTCGCCTTTGCGAGCCAGATCCGGCGCGCAACGAACGGGCGCGGCGTCGACGTCGTCATCAATGCCCTGGCGGGCGAGGCGATCCCGCTCGGTATTTCGGTGCTGGCGCCGCGCGGCCGCTTCATCGAAATCGGCAAGCGCGACCTCTACGGCGACAGCGCGCTCGGGATGCGCGGCTTCCGCTTGAACGCCTCGTTCCATGTCTTGGACATGGCGCGCATTCACGACGACGATCCCGACGGTTTCGCCGAAGTGTTCGATGAGATCGTCGATCTCTTGAGCAAGCGCAAGTTCAAGCCCTTGGCGGGCGTCACGTTCCCCGCCTCCGAGATGATCGCGGCGTTCAAGCTGATGGCGAAGGCCAAGCACATCGGCAAGGTCGTGATCGACTTCGATGACCCGAACTTGCGCCTCGATCTGTCGACCCGCCTGCCGATCGCCATCGATCCCGACGGGGCCTACCTCGTCACCGGCGGCCTGGGCGGATTCGGCGCCGAGACGGCGCGTTGGCTCGCCGAGCGCGGCGCGCGGCACCTTTATCTTTTGTCCCGCTCGGGCGCTACGCGCCGGGAAGCGAAGACGCTCATCGCCGACCTTACGCGCCGCGGGGTGAAGGCCCACGGCATCGCGGGCGACGTGACCAACCGCGCCGATATCGACGCCGCCTTGGCACTGATCAAACGTGATCGCTTGACCCTGAAGGGCGTCGTTCACAGCGCCATGGTGCTGGACGACGGGTTCGTCACGCAGTTGGACCCGTCGCGCATGATGACGGCGATCGCGCCGAAAGTGGCGGGCGCATGGCATCTGCACGAAGCGACCGCGGGCATGCCGCTTGACTTCTTCGTCATGTACTCGTCGCTTGCCTCCACCTTCGGCTCCGCGGGTCAGGCGAACTACGCCGCGGGCAACCGCTTCCTGGACATTCTGGCCGAACACAGGCGCGCGCGCGGTCTCCCCGCACTCACCGTGAACTGGGGCGCGTTGGGCGGCGCGGGCGCGGTTCAACGCAACAAGGAGATCTTGCGGTATCTGAAGTCGACGGGCATGCAGCCGCTCGACCGAGCCGAGGCGTTTGCGGGCCTCGGCACATTGATGCGCAAGGACGCCGATGCTGTCGGCTTGTGCAAGGTCGATTGGCGGACGATGGCGCGCGTCAACAGCGGCATGCGCTCGATCCCGCGCTTCGGCGAAGTCGCCGCGGAATCGACCGCGTCGAGTAGCGGCGGCCGCGTGCGTTCCGAACTCGCCGCAGCCAAAGGCGCCGATCGCGAACGCCTGCTCAAAGAGTACTTGGGCCAGCAAATCGCGCGCGTCCTCAAAGTCGACGTGAAGTTGTTGGACGGCAATCGTCCGCTGAACGAATTCGGGCTCGACTCGCTGACCTCGTTCCAACTCAAGAACAGGATCGAAAGCGACGTCGGCGTCAGCGTACCGGTCGGCAAGTTCCTGCAAAAGCCGACGATCGAGATGCTGGCGCGCACGATCGGCGAATTGCTGGAAGCCGCGGTCGCCGAACGGCGGGACAGCAGTGGCGTCACGAAGACCGCCGGTACGGCGCGCCTGCTGTCGTCCCGGCAGGAGTGGCTCTGGCATCGTTTGCGCGAAGACGGACCGATGCCGATGCACGGCATGATGGAGCTGGTCAACGTCGCGTCGATCAAGCCCGCCGTCGACCTGGAACGCCTGCAGCAAGCGTTCCACGACACGATCGCCCGGCACGAGGTGTTGCGTAGCCACTTCCCCGCCGTCGACGGTGCACCACGCGTCGAGACGCTTCCGGTCGAACGTTTCGTCGTGCAGGGCGTCGATGCCACACAGTTGGACGAGACCGGCTTCATGGACGAGCTGCGCCATCTCGCCAACACGCCGCACAATGTCGAAACGGGACCGCTGATCGACTTGCGCGTGTTCCGCCGGCCCGGCGGCGAGAACGTCATTGTGCTGCGCAGTCACGTGCTGCTGGGCGACGCCTGGTCCTACAGCCTCGTGTTCCGCGAATTGCTCCAACGCTATTTTGGCGCCAGTCCCGCCGACGAGCAGAGCAAGTCCTACTTCGACTTCGCGCGCTGGCAGCGCGGCTGGCTCGCCGGCGACGAGGCGAAGCGCGCGCTCGTCTATTGGCAGAAGAAGCTCAAAGCCCTTCCGCCGCCGCTGAAGCTCGGACGCGACCAGGAAGCGGTCGATCCCCACGCCAAGGGTCTCTACGTCCGGCGCTTTGTCGGCGCCGACGCGGGCTGGCCGGCGCGCGAACGCACGCGCGAACTCGGTCTGTCCATGCACGCGGTGTTCGGCGCCGCTTATCACGCGCTGCTTCACGGAATAACGGGCACGCGCGACGTCGTTCTCTCGTCGAACGTGGCCAATCGCACGCGAGCCGAGCACGAGAATATGATCGGCTGGCTCGCGAACGTGATGCTGACGCGGTGCGCCGTCGATCCGTCGTCGTCTCTGGTCTCGCAAGCTCAACGCCTGTCGAGCGCGATGGTCGAAGGCATCGACCACGCGGGTTATCCGATCCACACGCTCCTTGATGCGCTCGCAAAAGCCCAAGGCAAGCCGGTTCCGCCGCACTTCGCGGGCTTCAACGTCCTATGGCCAGACAATGTGGAACGCACCGGGTTTGAACACGTGATGTTCGCGCCGGCCGGTACGGTTCACCGGTTTGGCGACCTCGAATTCAAGCTGCTGCCCGTAGCCGTGGAAGGCGTGGGTCACTTCCTGAACGACACCGCCGTGACCTACCAGGAGGTCGACGGCGACCTGTTGTTCATGCTGCACGCCCGCGAAGGCGTTTTCGACCCCGACGAAGCGGAGGCGTTCCTGGACCGTTACCTTCGGGTCCTGAAGGCGGCGTTGGACGATCCGCAAGCGACGATCGGCGATCTGGCGCGCATCGAATGACCGTCAACGAACCTTCTGTTCAACTACAAGTGATCTAGGCGCGGGCACGCAGTGACGGATCAGATCCCGACGGAGGACTCCGAAGAGAATCTAGCGCTTGCCAGCAATCGTCTGGGCTGGCTGATCATCAAATGGCGCGTCGCCATCATCCTCACGATCCTCGCCGTGAGCGTCGTCGCCGCAGCCGGCATCCCCCGTCTGACCTTCAACCCCGACACGCGAGCCTTCTTCGGTCTCGAGAATCCGGAACGTATTGCCCTCGACGCCGCCGAGAAGAAGTATTCGATCTCGAGCAATATCGTTCTCATCCTGACGCCCAAGGGCGGCGACGTCTTCACGCCCGACTTTCTGGCGCTGCTGTCCGACGTGACGCGGCAAGCGTGGAAAACGCCCTACGCGCTGCGCGTCGAGTCGCTCGCGAACTTCCAGGAACTGAAGGCCGACGGCGAGGATTTGAAGGTCGATCAGCTCTACCCGAGCCAGGGCAAGCTGACGCCCGAACAGGCGGCCGACGTCCGGAAACGCGTCTTTGCCAATCGCGAACTCGTCAACCAGGCCGTCTCGGCGAAAGGCGACGTGACCTCAGTCGTCGTCTACGTAAACCGCCCGCACAAGGATCGCGCCGAGGTCCACGAGATCGCGGACTACGCGCGAGGCATGGCGAGCGACATCAGGCGCGACCATCCGGACATCGAGGTTCGCGTCACGGGCGGGGTGATGGGCGACCTCGCCTTCGTCGAGGCCGGTCAGCGCGACACGATCGCGCTTGTCCCGCTGATGGCGGCGACGATCCTGGGCGTTTTGATCTTCGGCTTGCGATCGTGGACCGTCACGTTCGTGACCTCGGTCGTGATCGCCTTGACCGTCGTGATCACGATGGGAATCTACGGCTGGGCTGGCGCCGTGCTGAACACGGTGACCGCGGCGGCGCCGCCAATCATCATGACCTTGTTCTTCGCCGACTGCGTGCACTTTGTGATGTCGGCAATGCAGCAACGGACGTTGGGGCGCCATGGCACGGAGGCGGTGGCCGAAACCGTGCGCCTGCATCTTGTGCCCGTGCTGATCAAGACCGCGACGACAGTCATTGGTTTCTTGTCCTTGAACTTCAGCGACTCGCCGCCGCTCAACCAACTCGGCAACATCGTCGCCGTCGGATCGTTCGTCGGTTGCGTTCTGACGATTACCCTCATCCCGTCGCTGCTTTCATATGCGCGCCTGCCGGTCTTTCAGGAACAAAGCTGGACGAAAACGTGGTTGCGCAACCTTGCCGACTGGGTCGTGGCGCGAAACAGCGTGTTCCTCTACGGGTTCATCGGTCTGTTCATCTTTCTTGTGCCGTTCATCTCGACGATCAGCCTGAACGACAACTTCGTCAGATACTTCGATCGCTCCTTCGAATTCCGCACGGCCAGCGACTATCTCGAAGAACGGCTCACCGGCATGCACGGCATCATCTACTCGATCCCCTCCGGCAAGGCCGAAGGCGTCACCGATCCGGAGTACCTTCGAAAGCTGGATGCGTTCGCCGGCTGGTACCGCCAACAGCCGCATGTCGTGCACGTATCGACTCTGGCCGACATCATTCGCCGCCTGAACAAGGCGATGAACAACGATGATCCCGCCTACGACCGGATACCCGACGACAAGGCGCTGATCGCGCAGTACCTGATGCTCTATGAGCTGTCGCTGCCGCCGGGACGCGACCTTTCGAGCCTGATCGACGTCGGCCGCAGCGAGAGCATGGTGACGGTCCGGCTGAAAGACGTGACGTCGAAGTCCATTATCGCGCTTGCGGACGCGGGCGAGCACTGGCTGCAGGCAAACGCGCCGGCTCAAGCCGCGACGGCGACCGGGCTTTCCGTCGTCTATTCGTATCTCTCCCGCCGCAACATCGACGCCATGATGATGGGCACGGCGATTTCCGTGGTGCTCGTCTCGCTCCTCATGGCGTTCGCGTTGCGCAGCACGCTGCACGGGCTAATCAGCCTGATCGTCAATCTGGCGCCGGCAGGCCTTGCGTTCGGACTTTGGGGTCTGTTCGGTTTTGAGGTCAATCTCGCGATCTCGGTCGTGACCTCGATCACCTACGGTATCGTGACCGACGACACGGTCCATACGATGACGAAATACCGCTGGGCGCGGGAGGTGCATGGCCTTCCGCCGACCGGGGCGGCGCGCGAAGTCCTGACATACACGGGCGGGGCCGTTATCCTATCGTCCGTGGCGTTGGCGGCCGGGTTTGCGCTTCTGGGCTTTTCCAGCTTCAACATCACGGCGACCGTCGGGCTGTTGTCGGCGCTGATCATCACCTTGGCCGCGCTCGCCGAACTCTTCGTGTTGCCTGGCCTCTTGATCAAACTCGATCGGAAAAAGTCATGAGCGTACGGTTTATCACACTCCTTCTCGCCGCCGTCGTCGCTTTGGCATTGTCGGCCGCGGCCGGCGACGCCGAGAAGGGCCTTGCCATCGCCCGCTCGGCGGACGCGCAGGGCCAGGGATTCGGGTCCTTCACCGCAAAAGCCAAGATGATCCTGCGAGACCGATCGGGCACGGAAAACGTGCGCGACTTCGAGACGAAGGCGCTCGAGGTCGCCGGCGACGGCGACAGAACGTCGATCGCGTTCGAAACGCCGCTCGACATTAGGGGTATGACCGTTCTCACGCACGCGCATCGAGGGCGCGATGACGACCAGTGGCTTTACCTGCCTGCGAGCTCGCGCACGCGACGGATCACAAGCACGACGCGCACGGGCTCGTTCGCCAGCAGCGAGTTCTCGTACGAGGACTTGGTCGGACACTCGCTCGAGAAATACACCTATTCGTTCCTGCGCGACGAACCCTGTCCCGGCGCGCAAGAACAAACGTGTCATGTCAACGAGCAGCGGCCGAAAGATCCAGAGTCCGGCTATACGCGCATGCTCGTGTGGCTCGATACGGAGAGCTACCGCGTCTATCAGATCGAGTATTACGATCGCGCGGATTCGCTCTTGAAGACGCTGGTGGCGTCCGACTTCAAAGAGTTCGAAGGGCGGTTCTGGCGGCCGATGAAGATGGTGATGACGAACCACCGCACGGGCAAGTCGACGACGATGCAGTGGTCGTCCTACGACTTCGCCGCCGGCCTGACCAAGAACGACATGGAGTCGTTCTCGCTGGGCCGGTAACCACGTCGGTCCTTCCCGTGGAAGTTGCGCTGAGCCGCTGAATTGCATGGTTTGCGGACGACTGGGCCGAGGAAAAAATTCAGCGTGCGGAT
>QKCS01000086.1 GCA_003246795.1 Alphaproteobacteria bacterium | reverse complement strand
CCGTAAAGGAGGAACCAGTCGTTGCCGACGCCGAGGCGCAGCCGCGCGGTCGCCAGCCACGTCTGTTCCAGGCTGCTCGTCACCGTGAACGTGTCGGGCCCCGACGCGGGATAGACGACGGTCGCCGAACTCGACGTGTCGTTGCCGAACCCCTCGGCGTCGACTTCGAAGCCCAGCACGAAGTGTTCGCCCATCGGCCAGTTGACGCCGACCTGCGCGCCGCCCAGGAACGTCTCTTCGTCGAGCGCCATCATGCTGGCCTCTTCGACCGCGGTCAGGTTCGCCGCCGCGAAGTAGGCGTTGTCGGTGATCGTCCGTTCGCTGTCGGTCTCGGCCCAGCCCTGGCCCGCGTTGAGTCCGATGTAGTACCCGGCCCAGCCTTTCGCGTCGGCCGTCGCGATAAGCGAAAGCAAAGCCGTGGCGCCGAGCGCCGCCGTGCGTGCGAACATGGAATCCCCCACCCAATACGCGGGCGCGAACGCCCGTCTTCCCCAAGGGAAGCCTACATCACGGGCGCGGCCCAAGGCTGTGACCCTCGCGCAACCCCGCGGGGAAAGCGCCCATATTACCTCTGGTTGAATCCGGCTCGGATATTTCGCAAAACTAGCGAATCTTTGGGAGTTCCGCGTGTCCGACCCGACTTATCACCTGAACGGCGGCTTCAAGCCGACCGCCAAGCGCCGCGCCGACCTCGACGGTCCCGACTTCTTCCCGACCCCGGCGTGGGCGACCCGCGCCCTGATCGACAACGAGGTGTTCGACGGCGAGATCTGGGAATGCGCCTGCGGCGACGGCGGCATGGCGCGCGTGCTGGAAGAAGCGGGTCACGACGTTTACGCCAGCGACCTTTGCGCGCGCGGCTACGGCGAAACCGGCGTCGACTTCCTCGCCGCGACGCGCATGGCCGACAACATCGTCACCAACCCGCCTTACAATTGTGCGGAAGGTTTCGTCGCCCAAGGCATGACGCTCGCGCACAAAAAGTTCGCGCTCCTCCTCCGCCTCGCGTTTTTGGAGGGCGCCAACCGCGCCGAAACGATCTTCCTCAAGCACCCGCCGTCGCGCGTCTGGGTCTTCGCCGAACGCATCACTTTCTACATGAAGGGCGCGGCGAAAGCGGGCAACGGCACCACGGCCTACGCGTGGTTCGTCTGGGACAAGCACGCAAAGCCCGGCACCGAACTCAAGTGGTTCAAGCCGGGCTACAAATCAGGGACACGATAGGGCTGGTTATGGCGCGTCGACGGCGAAGCCCTGCGCAACGAGGCCCGACGCCATCAGCGCTTTCAGATAAGAATCGTCGTGCGATGGTATCATGACGAGATCGGGCTCGGCGGCGGCGAGTTCGTGCAGCGCGCGGATCTGGTCGGCGACCTTCGCGCGGTCCTCGCGCGGCTTCATGAAGAAGTCCTGCACCAGGCGGGGGCGCAACGCCGGATCGCGCACGTTCGAAATCGCCCACGCGACGTCGCCGAGGAACAGCACCTCGCGCCCGTCCGCGAGCTTCGCATAAAACATCACGCAGCCCGGCGTGTGGCCCGCCGCCGGCACCATCACGACGCCCGGCGCGACGCGGTGCGGCGCCGTCATATCGACGATCTCCGCGCGTGCGAGCGGGGGCGGGACAAGGCCGCCCGGCGCGAAGAGACGCAAGCCCTCGAATTGCGGTGCGCTCAGCGTCAGCCGCTCGGCCAACCGTTCGGGCACGGGAAAGCGCGCGACGCCCGCGATGTGGTCGGGATGCTCGTGCGTGACGACGACGCGCTGCGCGTTGCCCATCGCCGCGATCACGCGCGCATAGGACGCTTCGTCATAGGTCTTGTCGTCGCCGGGCTGCGCCGCGCCCGCGATCTCCGCGTCCATGCCGGAGTCGATGACGACGGCGCCCGCGGGCCCGTCGAGTTGAAACGCCGTGCGCGCCATCACGTACGGTTCGAACGGCGCGCCCGCCTGCACGGCCGCGTTCGGCACCGTGTCGCGTCCCACGACCTCGACGCGGATCTGGTTCGGCAGTTGCGCCGTATCGTCCGCGATCAGCGCGCGCCACGCCGCGATGTCGGCTTTGTAGGTGCCGGTCGCCGGCACAGCGCCGTCGGCGAGGTAGTACCAATAGCCTCCGGCACCGAGCGCCAAGAGCACCAGGATCGCAACGCCGATCCGTCCTGCCCAACCCATCGCGCACCCTCCCACCTTGTCGCCGATCATCGATCGGTCCGGCCGATCATGACAGGGACGAAGGCCCGTGCGCCAACGGAAAACGGCGCAAATCGGCCAAACCACCCTTAGCGGTTTGCTCAATTTCGCAGTGCAGCATAGCTTCCCTCACCCAGCTATTGCAGAATCGAGTTCGTCATGACGATGACCCTGGACGGAGAAGCACAGGCCGCGCCGATGCGCGAGCGCGACGGGCTCAAATACCCGTTCGACGCGCGCCCCGAACCGGGCAAGACCGTCGAGGTGGCGTCCGGCATCCATTGGGTGCGCCTGCCGCTGCCGTTCCAGTTGAACCACATCAACGTCTGGATGCTCGAAGACGGCGATGGCTGGGCGATCGTCGACACCGGCGTCGCGTCGTCGGCCTCGAAGGATCTCTGGCGCCAAACGCTCGCGCACATGGGCGGCAAGACGGTGACGAAAGTGATCGTCACGCACCTGCATCCCGACCATGTGGGTCTCGCCGGCTGGCTCACCAAGAAGTTCAACGCGCCGCTTTACATGTCGCGCACGGATTATCTGCTCTGTCGCACGCTGGTGATGGACACGGGCCAGCCCGCGCCCGCCGAGGGCGTGCTCTTCTACAAGGCCGCCGGCTTCCCCGACGATCAGATCGAAACCTACAAGCAGCGCTTCGGCGGCTTCGGCATGGGCGTGCATCGCTTGCCGCAGGCGTTCCTCCGCCTCGTTGACGGACAGGAGCTTCAGATCGGCAAGAACCGCTGGCGCATCGTCGTCGGCCGCGGCCACGCGCCGGAACATGCGTGCCTATGGTGTCCCGAATTGAAGCTGATGATCTCGGGCGATCAGATTCTGCCGCGCATCTCCTCGAACGTCAGCGTCTTTCCGACCGAGCCGGACGCCAACCCGCTGCAGGAATGGCTCGACAGCTGCCATCACCTGCGCGGTCTCATCCCCGACGACACGCTGATCTGCCCCGCGCACAACGAACCGTTCTACGGCGTGAAGCGGCGCATGACGCAGCTCATCGACGATCACGAAGGGCACGGCCTTTCGGCCATCGTTAGCCTCGGTTGCAATATGGCGATACCGGATACGAGCTTCTAATGTATCGCAACTCATTACAAAATCGACCGCAATTTCGCCGCAT
>QKCS01000140.1 GCA_003246795.1 Alphaproteobacteria bacterium | reverse complement strand
GAGAAGTGCCCGATTTCCGCGATCATGCGGCCTCGATACCGCGCCTGACGAGGGAAGATCAATGCGCCAGTTTGCGCGTCGCCCTTGGCAATTCTGTGCGGCCTTGAGACAGTCCTGGCAACGAGAAGAGGGGAGGGCGCAATGAGACGACTGTTGACGGCGATTGTCGCCACGATGCTGGCGGTGACCGGTGCGGCCACGGCCTCGCCCGAACGCGTGAGGCTGCTGGAAGGCGCCGGCGCCGCCGACCTCTCCCCGCAGGACTTGGCCGAAGGGGTCGAGGGATACCTTCCCGGGGGCGCAATCGACGTCGGTGCGCTGCTCCAGCCGCCGCCCAAGGCGGACTCGACGGCCGACAAAGCCGACGTCGCGTTGCTCCGTGCCGCGAACGGCCATGCGAGCGAAGGGCGCTGGCAGAGGGCGATAGACGACGACGCTTCAGTCTACGACCGGTTCGATCGTGCGCTGGGCGTTCCGCCCGACCGTAGACATTTGCCGCGTCTCATTCGCGTTTTGAACCGCGTCGCCCAAGACGTAATCGCGTCGACGGGTGAGGCTAAGAAACATTTCGCGCGGCCGCGGCCCTTCCAACGCTTTGCGCTTACGCGCGTGTGCGGCATGAAAGCGCCGCCAAAGCCCGAACCGGCTCCGACGAAAGGCGGATCCTATCCATCAGGGCATTCGTCGATTTCTTGGGCCGTCGCGTTGGTGATGATGGAAGCCGCGCCCAACCGAGCGCAAGCTCTCATCGCGCGCGCGGTCGACTACGGTCACAGCCGCGTCGTTTGCGGTTTGCATTTTCCAAGCGATATCGAAGCCGGCCGCGTGCTCGGCGCGGCCGTCGTCGATCGGTTGCTTGCTGTCCCCGAGTTTCGCCGCGATCTCATTTGCGCCAAGCGCGAATTCTCCGCCGTCGCTGCCGGCGAGAAGAGTGAAGATCTCCCCGCCTGCCAGTGACCCGCCGGATGCATTGCACCGACGCGTCCGGTATGACGGCACAGATCACCCGGAGGTGAACCGATGGGTTCGATCCACCTCTCGCCGCTTGCCGACCTCGCTCGCGAACTGGCGCGCGCGGCCGGTCTGCGCGACTTCGTCGAAACCGGGACATATGTCGGCCAAGCGCTGCCTTGGGCTTCCCGTACGTTCGAGCGGGTGTGGACCGTCGAACTGAATCCGCGGTTCCAGGCACAGGCCAAAGCAAACAACGCCGGGCTGAAGAACGTTGCCTTTCTTCTAGGCGACTCCACGAGCGAACTGCCCAAAATCATGAACGAGTTGAAGGGTCCTGCGCTCTTCTGGCTCGATGCGCACGCTGGCGCAGGCTAATTTGCCGACCACGACATTTGCCCGGTGGTTGCAGCAGAACTCGAGACGGTACTCGCCTCATCGCACGAGCACTGCATCATTGTGGACGACGCTCGCGCATTCCTGGCGCCCCCGCCGCCGCCCTTTGACTATCGGAAATGGCCGTCGTTGGACCAGGTATTTGCGGCCGTGGCGAAGCGCCCGGGTTACAACATTGTGACGATTGCCGACGTTTTGATCATCGTTCCCGACCGTCACCGCCACCTGATCGCACAGTTCTGCTTTGCCATTCGTCCCAGAATTTGATCCACTTCCTTGACAGCATTGACAGAGCGCGCCGGAAGCAAGCGCGCCGCGGAGGAAATCGGATGCGCTTTCTGATAGGCGCGGCCCTGGTCGCGTGCGCATTGCTCGCGATGAGGGGCGACGCCTTTGCCGCCGGCAAGGGCACGCCGGAACAGCCGAAGTCGCGCGCCGATTGGCCGACGGAGAGGGTCATTGTCATTGGCCGTCGCGGCAACCCGCGCGACTGGATCGCCAATCATACGTTCCGCGGCTCCGAAGGGTTTGCCGACGGCTCGGCGCCGCCGGAAATCATTTCGCGGAGCGAATTTCCTTGGCAGATCTACTACGCCGCCGACGGCACGCTTGAGGCGCATTTCCGTCGACTCGCGGCGCGCGTGCCCCACGGCCCGATCGAAGAAGTCGATTTCGTCGAGCACGGCACATGGCGGATCACCGAAGAGGAAGGCGATCTCTGCCAGTCGATTCCGAAGGTCGGTTACGGCATTGAAATCTGCTACTGGCTCGAGCGTCGCGGCAACCGCATGGCGATGTATTACACGAGCTGTGGCTCCTTCAACCGCTGCTATCCGGGCCGCCTGGGGCCCGAAGGCGAGATCGTGCCGGGACGCGCATTTACGCGATAGCGCCGCGTCGCCGCCGTTTGCCATATCGAAGTCCCGCGCGAAAACCATGGCTTGAGGCTTGCCTTGCCCGTTCATCCGCGCGCCCCTAAAGTGTCACCGAACTGAAACAAGGACCGTGTGCGGCCGCCGAAGCTGGAGCGACGGAGGCGACGAACCGGTCGAACAAGCGAGTTTGCCCCGTGGCGCAAGGGACGCGTGGGGCGCAGCATGAGGGCCCGCAAGGCCCGCCCGCGCGGCCCGTCGAGGGCGGCAAGGGCGCACCTCCCGGCATGCGCCCGGGACATGTCTATGCTGCGCTTGATCTCGGCACGAATAATTGCCGGCTTCTAGTCGCGAAGCCGGAACCCGGCGGCTTCCGCGTGCTCGATTCCTTTTCCCGCACGGTTCGCCTGGGCGAGGGTCTGGCGCAAACCGGCGAGCTGTCCGACGCGGCGATGTCCCGCGCGATCGACGCGATCCGTATTTGCGCCGTCAAGATGCGCAAGCGCGGAGTGACCAGCGCCCGCGCGATTGCAACGCAGGCCTGCCGCACAGCCAAGAACGGACCGGCCTTCATCAAGCGCGTCGCGCAAGAAACCGGTCTCCATTTCGACATCATCACGCCGGCCGAAGAAGCGCGCTTCGCCACGCGCGGCGTGACGCCGCTGCTCGATCGCGCAGACAAGGGCGCGCTCGTGTTCGACATAGGCGGCGGCTCCACCGAACTGATCTGGCTTGATCTTCGCGAAGGACGTCAGCCGCGGATGCTGCGCTGGGGTTCGATGGCGTTGGGCGTCGTCACGCTCGCGGAGATGTTTGCCGGCCGCCTCGATGCGCCGGGCGCTTATGATGAAATGACGGCAGAGGTGAAGCGCCGCCTCACGTCGACGCAGGGATTGCCACCGCCGGGCGTTCACCCGGCGGGCGCGTTCCACATGCTGGGCACGTCGGGAACGGTCACGACGATTGCCGGCATTCACCTGGGGCTTGAGCGCTACGAGCGATCGAAGGTCGACGGCACGTGGTTGCGGCGCGACGATATCCTTCAGGTGATCGCCGGTTTGAAGGGAATGGATCGCGCTGCGCGGGCGGCGCATCCCTGCGTCGGGCCCGACC
>QKCS01000145.1 GCA_003246795.1 Alphaproteobacteria bacterium | reverse complement strand
GCTACGGCAATGCCAATCGGCTCTATCAAGAAGCCGCACACGATGCGGAAGGGCGGCTGACCGACGAGCGCAAGGAGCAGATCGCCCAGGCGCGCGCGCAAGAAGCGGAGGCTTGGCGCACGATCGGGGACAGCATCCGCGCGATCGCCGGTTCGCAGAAGCCGGAGCCGACAGGCGATCCTTGCACCTGGGGCGACAACAACGTCGACTGCCGCGCCCACTAGCCACGACCTTGCTCTGAACGACTGTCCGCCGCATGAATAGGCGGCGGGGCGCGCGCCCTGCGATTCGGCGGCTAGGGTTCAAGATGGTATGCGGCGTGGTCTGATTTGGAGTGGCGGAGCGGTAGGGCTGCTCCTTGTGGCGTTTGTCATTTTCTTGCGCCCCACACTCGTTCCTGTCTTTAACGGCACCACCTTTCTGAAGAACGGAGAGCGCTACGACGTCCGCATTCTGCGCGACACGTGGGGCGTTCCGCATGTCTATGGCAAGACAGACGCAGACGTCGCGTTCGGCCTCGCCTACGCGCATGCCGAAGATGACTTCGCGACGATCCAACAGTCGCTGATGACGAGCCGCGGGCGACTCGCCTTGGTCGACGTCCAGACGCCACGATTTGTGAATGCGCTTACGAGCGCCGTCGGGCTCGGTGCGTGGTTCGACGTTGCGGGCGCGGACCCCGCGGTGACGGACTATCTGGTTCAGTTGCTCAAGGTGCGAAAACGGATCGACGAAGGCTACGAACGCGAGATATCGGCCGCGACGCGCGCCGTGCTCCAGGCATACGCGGACGGGCTCAATCTTTATGCGGCCGAACATCCCGACCAGGTCGTCTCAGGTTTCACGCCGGTCGAGGGGCGCGACGTTGCGGCCGGGTTCGTCTTCTTCACGCCGCTGTTCTTCGGTCTGGAGCGGCACATTCGCGATCTCTTCGAGCCGACGCGCCGCTATGAGGTCAGCATGGGCGAGAGCGCGGGATCGAACGCCATGGCCGTTGCGCCGACGCGCGCGGCGGACGGCGTGACGCGGCTTCTCATCAATTCACACCAACCCTACACGGGGCCGCTCGCCTGGTACGAGACGCGGCTGAAGTCGGACGAAGGGTGGGATATGGCGGGCGGCGTGTTTCCGGGATCGCCGTTCATTCTGCATGGTTTCGGCCCGACGTTGGGTTGGGCCAACACGGTCAACACGCCGGACCTCACCGACATCTATATCTTGACGCTCAATCCCGACAATCCGAACCAATACAAATTCGACGGCGCGTGGCGCGACTTCGAGCGCGGCGAAGCCGAGGTTCAATTGCGGCTGTTCGGTCCGATCGCGATCCGAGTGACGCGCGAGCTGCTTTGGTCGGTGCACGGCCCGGTCCTCGTGCGGCCGCACGGGACGTATGCGATCCGCTATGCGACGCATGACAAGATCAATCAGGTCGACGAGTATTTTGCTTTGAACAAGGCGCGGAGTTGGGCCGACTTCGAGGCGGCGCTCGGCATACAGGCGATCCCGAGCCAGAACTACACCTACGCGGACGCGACCGGCCGCGTCGCGTACATCTACAACGCCGTCTTTCCACGGCGCGATCCGGCTTACGATTGGCAGAAGTATCTGCCGGGCGACACGTCGCGGACGCTATGGACGTCGTATTTGCGGTTCGACGCGACCCCCAAGATCGTCAGTCCGGCGTCAGGCTTCGTGTACAACGCCAACAACACGCCCTTCGCCGCAACGGCCGCGGCGGAGAACTTGAAGGCCGAGGACTTTTCCCCGACGCTGGGCATCGAGACGCGCGAAACCAACCGCTGCCTGCGGCTGGCCGAACAGCTGAGCGCCGATACGTCGATCACGCGCGAGGATTTTCGAACGATCAAGTTCGACAAGATCTATTCGCAGCGCTCGATGATGGCGGGCGTCGTCAAAGATCTCCTGGCGCAGGATTTCAGGAACGACGAGCTGATGAGCAAAGCGCAAGCGGTCTTGCGCGACTACGACATGACGACCGAAGCCGAGAGCCGCGGCGCCGCGCTCGCCATCATGACCGCCCTGCCCGCAGTCGTGCCGGTGTTCGAAGGCAAGCCGCGGGCCGATCCCGTGCCGTTGTTGCGCAAGGCGGCCGAAACGCTGATGACGCATTTCGGACGGCTCGATCCGACATGGGGCGAGGTCAATCGCTTCCGTCGAGGCACGATCGACGAGGGCGTCGGCGGGGGGCCGGACACGTTGCGCGACATCGAGTCCGGTGTCGAGCCGGGACCCGACGGGAAGTTCGAGGCGCGCAAAGGCGATACGCTGGTCTACTTCGTCGAATGGGATGCGCAGGGCAAAGTCAGCGCCCAAAGCATTCATCAGTTCGGTTCGGCGACGCTCGACGTTTCATCGCCCCACTACGCCGATCAGGCGACGCTTTACCTGCGCGAGGAGATGAAACCCGTGTGGCTCGAGGAGGCCGATGTTCGGCAACACCTCGAGCGCGCGTATCGACCGGGACGCTAGACGAAATCCTTCAACGTGATGTTGATCGTCAGGCGTTGCGTGCCGCGCAGCACCTCCAGGATCAGGTTCGTGCCGGGCGGGGCCTTCTTCAGCAGACGGACGTCGGGCAGCGTCACCTCCGAAACCGCCTTCTTGCCGTTGACGGCGACGATGCGATCGCCGGCCTTGAGGCCCGCGACGTCGGCCGGGGCGCCTGCGATCACGTCGACGACATCGAAGACGCCGTCGCCGCGATTGATCCAAAAGCCCGCGCGGTCGAACACGTCGCGCTCGCCGTGGTTCTTGTTCTTTTCGAAGAAGAGCTGGTTGCGCGGATAGTCCCAGACGATGTTGAACTTCTTCAGCACCCCCGCACCAATGTTGCCGGCGACGTAGATGTCGCTGAACGAACCTGCCTTCGACTGGCTGAATTCGACGACGGGGTCGTCAACGGCGGCGGCGCCCATCGTGAGCTTCTTGCCGCGCACGACCCACGAGCGCACGGGCCCGCCGACGCCCCAACCCGTGACGCCTTGGTACTTCGCGCCATAGCGGGCGACGAGCTTGTGCTTCTCGACGAACGGCGCCGACAGATCGAGAGTGGAGCGCGAGCCGGTGTCGAGCGTGAACGTGCCTGGGATTCCGTCGATTGTGCCTTCGACTTGCGGCGTGCGCTCGTTCAAGTGCATGGCAACGCGAACGCCGCGGCCGCGATAGGCAAAGCCGTCGGGTTCGACGAGCGTGATGCGCGAATTCTCGTAATCAACCACGACGACGAAGCGTTTGAAGACCTCATAGCCGATGATGCCGGTAATAGGCTTAGCGCATGGCCGTTCACCACCACGCCGCCGCCCACGCCGGT
>QKCS01000276.1 GCA_003246795.1 Alphaproteobacteria bacterium | reverse complement strand
GATGCGCACGGTGGTTCCCTTCGGACTGTAACGCACCGCGTTGTCGACGAGGTTCCGCAGCAGCACGTGCATTAGATCGCGCACCGCCGTCACTTCGACCTCGTCGCCCGGCTCAAGCTCGAGGCGAATCCCGGCATCGCGCGCGACGGGCTCGACGTCTGCGATGACTTCCGTGGCGACCACGCGCAGTAAACAGGGTTCGCGCGGCGCCGGTTCGGCGCGATCGAGGCGCGCGAGCGTCAGCAGTTGTTCCACCAGGCGCGTCGTGCGATCGCAGGCGCTGATGACCTGATCGAGCGCGCGCTGACGCTCGGCTTTGGCGGTTGAGGCGCGCGCCACTTGCGCTTGCGCCTTGATCGCGGCAAGCGGCGTGCGTAGTTCGTGCGCCGCATCCGCGGTGAGACGGCGCTCATTTTCGAGCGACGTCGTGACGCGTGCGAACAGGTGGTTCAGTTGCTCGATGAGCGGCCGGACTTCGGTCGGCGCGCCCGCCGTGTCGAGCGGGTCGAGGCTCGTCGGCCTGCGTCGCCCGATATCGTCGGTGAGTCGAACCACCGGCTGGAGACCACGACCGATCGCGAGCCACAGCAGGATCGCGAGAAGCGGCAGCGCGATGAGCAATGGTTGCAGCAAGTGCTCGCTGATGTCGCCGACGAGCTTGTCGCGCACCGCCGTGCGCTCACCGACATGGATCAGCATTTCGCCCTCGTTGTCCCAGGCGCTGTAAACGCGCCAACGGGCGCCGTCGATGACGCGTTCGCTGAAGCCGGCCGTTTCGCCACCGAGTGGTTCATTCGGCGCGTTTGCCGAGTGCACGCGGAGTCGGCGTCCCCGCTCCCAAATCTGAAACGCAACCTGCGGCGAATACCTATGCGAGCCGACGTGTTCGGTCTCGATTTCTTCCAGGTCGTGCGCCGTCTGCGCGATAAGCAGCGACGCCGCCTGGGCAAGGTGCGCGTCGAGCAGTTCGTCGATTTCGCGGCGCGCATCGAAATAAGTGACGGCGACGGCCGCTACCCAAACGAGCGCGGTCGCGCTGAGCGCCAGTGCGAGTAGCCGCGCCTTGATCGAACGCATGTCTTTAGTTGTGCGGCTCGCGCGGCAGCAGGTAACCGACGCCGCGCACGGTTTGGATCAACGTCGGCGCAAGTTTGCGCCGCAGGTGATGCACATGGACTTCGACGGCGTTGCTCTCGATTTCCTCGCCCCAGGCGTAGAGTTGCTGTTCGATCTGCGTTCGTGTCAACACTCTACCGGCATTCAGCGCGAGCGCGTGCAGCACCGCGAACTCCTTCGGGGAGAGCGTGATGTCGCCGCCACGAAACGAGACCCGATGCGCTGCCGGATCGAGCGTAAGCTCGCCAATGTGCAGCACAGCCGAAGGCGTGCCGCTGGCACGACGGACCAGTGCACGCAACCGCGCCGCGAGTTCGCCCATGTCGAAGGGTTTGACGAGATAGTCGTCGGCGCCGCTATCGAGACCTTGGATGCGGTCGTCGACGGTGTCGCGCGCCGTCAGAATCAACACGGGAATCGTTTTGCCGCGCCGGCGCAGCCGTTTCAATACGTCGAGGCCGGAAAGACGCGGCAGACCGAGGTCGAGCACGACGACGGCGTAGCTCTCCGCGCCGAGCGCATGTTCCGCCGCCGCGCCGTCCCGTGCCCAGTCGACCGCGAATCCGGCCTGGCGCAAGCCGACCTGGATCGCGTCGCCGAGAAGCGCGTCATCTTCGACAACGAGCACACGCATCGGCAGCGGCGGTCATCGGGCTAATCGTCGCGGTGCGCGCGCTTGGCGTGCGCCGCGGGCACGTGATTCGTCGCGTTCGCGGCAACTTCCGTCGGCTGCAGTTGCGTCTGCGGATAGGCGTACCAAAAGCCGACGACCGCAGCGAGCAACAATGCACCGAGCCACGCGTGATTGAAGCGAATACTGTCGCGCGGCTCACCGAGTTTCCGTCCGTTGATCATGGAGCGCACCAGATTTTCCCGATGTAAAAAGCTGCTGACGACGGCGCCGGCGATATGCACGAACACGACGAGGAGCATCGCATTGGCCGCTCCCTCGTGCAACTCTTCGAGCCATTCGCCGCCGGCTTCGTTGTACACGGCGTAACCGCTGAGTGCGACGAGAGCGCCGAGGCCGAGCAGCGTGAAGATCGCAATGGCACCCGCGGGATTGTGGCCGAGGTAGTGGCGGGGCGAACGCGACAAGAGGGAAAAGACGTAATCGCGCAGCTCGCTTAGCTCGAAGCGAAACGATTTGAAGCGCGCGTAGCGTGAGCCGATCAGTCCCCACACCAACCGGAATCCAATCAGTCCGGCGAAGGTGTAGCCGAGCAGCACGTGGATATCGCGCCAACGCTCCGACTCGGCGGTGAGGAACGCGCCGGCGAAGGACAACGCCAGCAGCCAGTGAAACAGCCGTGTCGGGACATCCCAAACGAGAATTCGTTGCGCCATGACGTTCTCCTATCGCGGTACCTTGACCGTGTGTTCGCTGAAATCGCCTTGCGCCGCGCGCATATGGCAGGCCTCGCAATTCGCCGCGCTCTTCACCGCGGGACTCTTCCACACCCGCGCCGGCACCTCATCGTGTTCGCGCACGAACCAGCGGGTTTCGGTAATGCGCAGCAGCCCGACGCTGGATCGTCGACGGTCGCGCCCGGCGTTGGTTTCCAGAAACGCGGCGATTGTCTTCGCGGTTGGTGCGTCGACGCCGGCATCGACCCCGAAGTGGCGGTCGAGCTGCGCCATGATCGCGCGCCACGATTTGGCCGGGAGCAGCGCGGGCGGGTAGGCAATGTGACAAGTGCCGCATTCTTCCTGCCACACGGGGTTCGTCGCGGCGAAGCGATGTTCGTCGGCTCGGGCGGCGATACCGACGGTCACGCCGAAGGCGGCCGCCATCAGTGTCGCGCGCCGAAAGGTTCGTTTGGTTGTCTTCATGAATATCTCCTAGTGGCGAACGCTTAACAGATAGGTGAGCGCGTCGCCTTTCTCTTGCGCGGTGCATTCGCGGCCGAGTACGTCGTTGCAGTTACGCTTGAACCATTTCGCGACTTTTGAAGGATTCGTAAAGCGCTCGGCGTTGGCCGCCGGTGCGAGCGGCGCGATGGACTTGCCGGTTTTCGCGTGTCTGCCGTTTGCGGCGGGGTCGGGCGTATGACAGCTCACGCAGCTCCACTCGTCCCCGTGCTTGGCGCTGAAGAACTGTTCGCCGCGCTGGGCCGAGAACCCGCTGAAGCCGCTATTGCCGGAGCGCGCGGATTTCTCGAACGAAGCCAGAAAATCGGCGGGTGTTTCGGCGCGCGTCGGGGCGCAAGCGAGCACCGTGGCGAACGTCATCGCCAGTCGGAT
>QKCS01000231.1 GCA_003246795.1 Alphaproteobacteria bacterium | reverse complement strand
CTGAAGGTACGGGATCTTCTCGAGGACCATCGCTTTCTGGCCGTCGTCGTGCAGCTGCAACTGCACGCTCAAATAGGCGTAGTGAAAAAGCTGGCCGTCGACGACGATCGGCGCGACGAGTTTCGGCATGGCGACCGAGGGAACGCGCGGGCCCGACGACTGCGCCTCGGCGGGCGCTGCTTTCTTTTCGTGAGAACCGCCACTCGAGCCCCAGGCGGCGTGGGCACCAAACACGCAAGCGACAAACATCAGCGCGGCGGTCAGGCGCAAGGTCTCTGTCCTACTTCGACTTCGTTACTTCGTCGGCTGTTCGCCGTTCCGAGCGTCCGCATCTTTCTGTGCGTTGGAGCCAAGGACGATGATCAGCAGGATCAATGCGATCAGGAAGCGCATGTCGGGCACTCCACCAAACCCGACTAAGTTTGCGCCTTCCGGCTTAACAAGCCATGAAGCGTTAAATCATTACCAATTCAGAAATGCGTGAAGCCGCCGCGATCGACGGGCAGCGGCGCGCCGTCGGCAGAACGGACGACGACGTTCCGGCCCGACACGACGCTTCCGATCCGTGTCACGCGGACCTTGGTTCGACCGGCCAGGTCGGCGATGCGTTTGCGGGCCGACGGGGCGGCGGCGAACGCCAACTCATAGTCGTCGCCGGCCGTTAACAACTCGGTAAGGGAAACCCGCCCGCCGGCAAGGGCGGTTGCCCCCCCGGGGGAAAGCGGCACGAGAGACGCTTCGATCCGGATGCCGACGCGCGAGACCTCGGCAATGTGCCTCAAGTCGGCCACGAGCCCGTCCGAGACATCTAGACAAGCACGGGCCAGGCTTCTGATCCCGCAACCGACGGCAAGCCGAGGCTCAGGCACGCGGTAGCGCGCGACCAAAGCATCTTTGTGCCTTTCGGACAGCTGCAAGTCTCTTCCCTTAAGGACCTGAAGGCCGAGGCCCGCGTCGCCGATCGTGCCGCTGACCCAAACGTCGTCGCCGGCTCTGGCGCCGGCACGGCGCAACATTTTTCCGCGCGGGACGTCGCCAAACGCCGTGATGCTCAACGTCAGCGGACCGGGCGTTGCGACCGTGTCGCCGCCAACGAGCGCGATGCCGAAGCGTTTCTGGTCGCGTTTCAAGCCCGCGACGAATGCCCCCAACCACTCTTCGTCGACAGGTGCCGGAAGCGCCGCCGCCAAGACGTAGGCGCGGGGGACCGCGCCCTTTGCTGCAAGGTCGGAGACGTTCACGCGCAACGCCTTTTGCGCGATCGTCGCGGGCGGATCGTCGGGGAAGAAGTGCACGCCCGCAACGATCGTATCGGTCGTCACCACGGTGTCATGGCCGGGCTTCGGCGTTGTCATAGCGGCATCGTCGGTCAAGCCGAATGCGCCGGGTTCGCCACGCGCCAACGGCGCGAAGTACTTGGCGATCAGTTCGAACTCGCCGTGGCGCCTAGGGGTCATTGTTCGGCGGGCGCGGCGGGACCGTACTCGCCCGGCCTGCGTTCGCGCGCCATGCGATTGAGGACGCCAGCGAGGAAGGCGATCTCATCGCCCTCGTCGAAGAATGCCGTTGCGACGTTCAGGTATTCGTGAACGATGACGCGCGCCGGCACGGCGGGCCGCGAGATCAGCTCCAGCGCGCCAGCGCGCAGGATCGCCCGCATCGTCGGATCGATCCGATCGTATGGCCATTCCTTCGTCAGGTAGCGCGCCAAGGTTCCGTCGATCTCGTCCTGCCGTTCGACGACGCCGCGCACAAGCTCGGCGAAATACTTCTCGTCGGCTTCGGCGTACTGCTCGCCGTCAATCTCTCGGCCCAGCCGGTGATCTATGAATTCGCGGAGCGCAGTCTCGGAGTCCTGATCGGCGAGTTCCATTTGGTAAAGCGCTTGCACGACTGCCAAGCGCGATGCGCTGCGCGAGCGTCCGGTCGAACGGCGTTTGGAACGTGGCTCGCCGGCGCTCATCGTCATTTTCGTCCGAGGTTGAAGCGCTGGCGGAGCGCGATCATCGCGAGCGCGGCCTTGGCCGCATTGCCGCCCTTGTCCTCGACCCGATCAGCGCTGACGCGTGCCCAGGCTTGATCTTCGTCTTCGACAGTCAAGATGCCATTGCCGATGGCCAGTCTCTGGTGGATCGCCAGATCCATCAGCCCGCGCGCCGATTCACCCGCAACCGTCTCGTAGTGCGTGGTTTCGCCGCGCATGACGCAACCCAACGCGACATAGCCGTCGTAAGCGGGGCCGGCCGCGTGACCCGACGCGTTTGCCATCGCAACCGCGCCTGGAATCTCCAGCGCGCCCGGCACTGTGATCGTGTCGTACTCGGCGCCCGCCGCCTTCAGGACCGCCGTTGCGTTCGCCAGGAGGGCGTCGGAAATCTTTGGGTAGAAGCGCGCTTCCACGATCAGGATTTTCGTCATTGCTTGCTCCCAAAGCTGGACCCGACGATGCGCGTACCGACAATGCGCAAGCCATAACCCTCAAGACCGACCACGGTCTTGCTGGCCGAATTCGTTAGAAGGATCATGTCCCGCACGCCCAGGTCCAGCAGGATCTGCGCGCCCACGCCGTACTCCTTTAGGCGCCGCTGCGCGGAATCCGGTCGCGGCTCGGTGCGGAGCAAGAGGTCCGAGATATAGGTCGAACGCGTTTCGCGCAAAAGTACGACGACGCCGCGCCCTTCCTTGCCGATGGCTTCCATGGAGCGGGCCAGAATATCGTCCTTGCCGCCGCGCACGGAGAGGAGATCGTCCAACAGATTGACGGCGTGCATGCGCACGAGCACGGGTTCCGGCGTCGTGATGTCGCCCTTCACGAGGGCGATGTGCTCCGCGTATTCGAGCGTGTTGATGTAGAGCATCATCTTGAAGCGCCCGCCGTTATGGCTCTCGATGTCCGTCTCGACGGAGCGGGTGATGAAATGGTCGTTCCGACGACGATAGGCGATGAGATCGGCGATTGTACCGACCTTCAGGCCGTGGAGCTGCGCGAACTGCACGAGATCGGGCAGACGCGCCATCGTGCCGTCGTCGTTCATGATCTCGCAGATCACGCCGGCAGGGTAGAGACCGGCGAGGCGCGGAATGTCGATCGCAGCTTCCGTATGACCCGCGCGGACGAGGACACCGCCGCGCCGGGCGACGAGCGGGAAGACATGGCCGGGCGTCACAATGTCGTTTTGGTTCTTGGTTGGGTCTATGGCGACGGCGACGGTGCGCGCGCGGTCGTGGGCCGATATGCCCGTCGTAACGCCTTCCTTCGCTTCGATCGAAACGGTGAAGGCGGTCTGGTGCGCGGTGCCGTTGACGCGCGCCATCATCGGGAGGTTCAGCTGTTGCGCACGTTCCTGCGTCATGGCGAGACAGACCAGGCCGCGCGCGTGTTT
>QKCS01000242.1 GCA_003246795.1 Alphaproteobacteria bacterium | reverse complement strand
GGATTGGGATGGGATGCGAAACGTTCTTGCTGTTTGCGCAGTTTTTTTGGTTGTGGCTTGCGTAGCCGTGACTTCAAACGACGATCCGTTTCACTGGCTTGAGGATGTGCATGGCGCGAAAGCGCTCAGCTGGGTCGAGGCGGAGAATGCGCGCTCGGCCGCGCGTCTTGAGAACGACAAGCGGTACGCGACATTCAAGCGCGAGGCGCTGGCCATCTTCACCGCGAAAGACCGCATTGCGATGCCCGACTTTCGGGCGGGCGGCATCGACACATTGTGGCAGGACGACGCGCATGCGCATGGGCTGTGGCAGCACGCGTCGCTGGCGTCCTATCGCCGGAACAAGGCCAAATGGAATGTCGTGCTCGATCTCGACGCGCTATCGAAGACCGAAGGCAAGAATTGGTTCCTGAAGGGCGCCGTGTGTCTCGCGCCCGACGATCGGCTGTGCCTCGTCGAGCTTTCGGACGGCGGCGGCGACGCGGTCGAGGTTCGGGAGTTCGACGCCGAGACGAAGACCTTCGTCGACGGCGGTTTCCATTTCGATCGCGCGAAACAGGATGTGAATTGGATCGACCGCGACACGGTGATCGTCGGGCGGCCGACCTCGCCGGACGACACGACCGAGTCTGGCTACCCGTCGACGCTCCGCATTCTCAAACGCGGTCAAGCCTGGTCGCAGGCCGAGATCGTCTTCCGGGGCGAGCGGAAGGACACGTCCGTCTCGCCGCGCGTGTTGCGCGACGCCGACGGAGACCTGAAGGCGACGTTTGCGGTTCGCCGCGTCGGGTTCTTCCAGGCGGAATACAATCTGCTCGACGGCGACAAGGCGGTGAAACTGCCGCTGCCGCAACAGGTGTCGTTGCGGGGTTACGTCGACAGTGCGTTGGTCTTCACGTTGCAGGAGCCGTGGGGACGTTTCGAGACGGGTGCGTTGATCGCGCTCGATCTGGCTGCGGTAAAGCGCGATCCGGCGAAGAGCAGCGTAGCCGCGGAACTCATCCTGCAGCCGAGCGCGAGTCAGACGATCGATCGCGTCTACACGACGCGAGACCGCGTCGTCGTGCAGTTGCTGGACAACGTCAAGGGTGCGGTCGACATCTTTGGGCGCAAGGGCGGCGCCTGGCGCGGGAAGCGGTTGAAACTGCCGCACAATTCGTTCCTCGTCGTTCGCGCGGCGCAGAAGTCGGGCTCGACGGTGTTCGTGACGTCGGAGAGTTTTTTGTCGCCGACGAAGCTGTGGTGGGCGGACGCGGCGACGGCGCGCGTGGGCGCCGTGACGGCGCTGCCCGCGAAGTTCGACGCGTCGACGCATGTCGTCGAACAGAGTTGGGCGACTTCGCGCGACGGGACGAAGATCCCCTACTTCCTCGTGCGACCGAAACGCATGAAGAAGAACGGGTCGACGCCGACGCTGATGTACGGCTATGGCGGTTTTCAGATTTCAAAGCCGCCGGTCTACCTGCCGGAGATGGGCAAGCTCTGGCTCGAGCGCGGCGGTGCGTACGTGATCGCCAATATCCGCGGCGGTGGCGAGTTCGGACCCGCGTGGCATCAGTCGGCGCTACGCGAGCATCGCCAGCGCGCGTTCGACGACTTCGCGGCGGTCGCCGAGGACCTGTTCAAGCGCAAGGTGACGAGCGCGCGGCGGCTCGGCATCTATGGGCGGTCGAACGGCGGCGTGCTGACGACGGTGTCGATGACGCAGCGGCCCGATCTGTGGAATGCGATCGTCGTGGAAAGCCCGTTGGTCGACATGCTGCGCTATCACAAGCTCTCGGCGGGCGCGTCGTGGACGGCGGAGTACGGCAATCCGGACGTGCCGGGCGACCGCGCGTTCATCGCCGAATACTCGGCTTATCAAAAGCTACGGCCGGGCGTGTCGTACCCGGAGCCCTACATCACGACGAACACGGAGGACGACCGCGTTCATCCGGGGCACGCGCGCAAGTTTGCGGCGCGCCTCAAGGAGCTGGGCGCGCCGTATCTTTACTACGAGAACACGTTCGGCGGACATTCGAACGACGCCGATCCCGAGCTCAACGCGGAACGTTGGGCGCGGCACTACGTGTATCTGTCGCAGAATTTGATGGACTAGGGCGCCTCGGCGGGGTGCAGAAGGTCGGCCTGCGGGAGCGAGTCCATGCGCGGGCAGAACTCGCCGGCGAGGCGCTCGGCCAGCGGGCTGCCCGGCGTCGGCTGATCGATTTCATTCGTGCCCAGCATCCAGATCGAATAGACGTTCGCGAGGCAGTCGATCCGCAGCGTGCCCTCCGTTTCGTCGCTCTGGCGGCGAATGTCGACCACGATGCGGTCGTTCGTGACGGCGCGTTCGATCGGGTCGGCACGCAGGACGTGCGCGGTCGTCGGGTCGTAGGCCCAATCCGTTCCTTCGATTTCGACCCAGTCGGCGGCGATTGCAGTCACGGCGGCAAGCGATAGTCCCACGAGCGTCAGTGCCGAACGCCGAACCATTTCCATACTCCCCTAAAGAAACAAGAGCGGCCTTCCTGCCATGTCCGGCGTGAAGAATCACCACTTAACATCGATGGGGGTTATGGGTGGTTCGCGGAACTCAATGATCTCGCCCGCGGCCAGACAAAGGTCCTCGCGGAAGCGGCGTGAGACGATTTGAACGCCGCTGGGCAATCCCTCGTGCGTGCCCATCGGGATCGCCAGGCTCGGAAGGCCCAAGACCGGGATCGCGAGTTGGTACCTCAGCGCCTCGATCATGCGCTTCACGGCGTCGATGCCCTGGGTGTCGATGCCCGCGGGCAGGCTGAGTTCGCCGCACGCCGGCAGCAAGATCAGCGGGTGCGTGTCCAGGAAGACCTGCCACTTGGTTTGCATGACCTCACGAACGCGCAACGCCGTTTGATAGCGGGTGAGGTCGGCGCCGCCCCTGAGCTCCCAGAGGTCGTCCATGAAGCGCTGCATCTTTTCATCGCCGATCGTGGGCATCATCGGGCGCAGCATCGCGCCGATTTCGGCGAGGCCGATGTCGGACCAGAGATCGGCGACGCGGTCGAGTTCGGGCGGCGCGACCTCTTCGACGTCGTAGCCTGCGTCCTGCAAATGGGACGCGGCACGGCGGAGCACTTCCTTGATCTCGTGCGGCAGACGATCGTCGACGGCGACCGCGACGGCAAGCGGCGCGTTCAAGGGCGGCGGGTCGACGGGGGCGGGGACCCACGTCGGATCGCGCGGATCGCCTTCGGCCATCAAACGCAGCGCGCAACGAATGTCGCGGACCGAGCGGGCCATCGGACCGTTGACGGACATGATCTGCGCGGCGAAGGCGCGCGGCATCTGGGCGCTCGCGTTGTAGGCGGCGACGCGGCCGATGCTGGGGCGCAAGCCCACGACGCCATTGCAGTAGGACGGCCAG
>QKCS01000221.1 GCA_003246795.1 Alphaproteobacteria bacterium | reverse complement strand
ACGATCGCGATCGTCGACGGACCCGCGCGGCCGATCCTCACGGCAGAGCGCGTGGCTTTGAACTATCTCGGCCGGCTTTCGGGGATCGCAACGGCGACCGCAAAGCTCGTGGCGCTGGTCAAAGACACAAAGGCCACGGTTGTCTGCACGCGAAAGACGACGCCGGGCCTGCGCGTGTTCGAAAAGTACGCCGTGCGTTGCGGCGGCGGCCGCAACCATCGTTTCGGTCTCGATGATGGAATCCTGATCAAGGACAACCACCTCATCGCCGCGGGCGGCGTGGCGAACGCGGTCAAAGCGGCCCGCGCGCACGCCGGTCACATGATCCATGTCGAAGTCGAAGTCGACAGTCTCGATCTTCTGGACGAAGCGCTGAAGGCCGGCGCCAACGCGATCCTCTTGGACAACATGAAACCGGACACGTTGCGCGAAGCCGTGAAACGGACGAACGGCCGCGCCATCCTCGAAGCGTCCGGCAATGTCACGGCGGAGACGATCACCGCCATCGCCGCGACGGGCGTCGATGTGATCTCGTCGGGCGCGATCACGCACTCCGCAAAATGCCTGGACGTCGGATTGGACTTCGAGCCCGTCTAGGCTTCAGTTGGTGGCCGTCGGCGCAACCCCGGACGTCTCTCCACCTTGCCCGTAGCGCGAACGGAAATCCTCCAAGAACGCGTTCAACGTGTCGATGGAGGCCATCTGCTTGACCAAGTTCTTGTAGTCGGCGCCCGTGACGTCCGGCGCCTGCGTGACCATCGCGAACGCCTTCGCATCCGACGTTTGAGACATCTTGGGCTCGAAACGCGTACGCAACCGCTCGAGCGAAGCCGTATCGCCGGCAAGCGAATAGGCGACACAGGTCCGCATCACGTCCATGCGCTCCGTATCGGTCAGCGGCGCAGCGTCCTCGTACCGGGCGCCCAACAACGACTCGGTCTTCGCAGCGGCTTCGGGCCAGCGTTGCGCATCCCACAAAACGTCGGCCCGCAGCCGATCCGCTTCAACGCTCTCGTCGGCGGCGATCAACTCAAGCGACTCGTCGTACATCCGGACGTCAGCGAGCGCCCGCGCCTCGATGAGGTTTCGCTGGACGATCAAGTCGTCGGGCAAACGCGTCTGCTTCGTCTCGCGAATGGCCGCCAATGCCTTCTCGGCCTTCCGGTCGAGCAGATAGATCAGCGCAAGGCGAGTTGCGACCGACGCCTTTGCGATGCCTTCCAGGCGCTGGTCGACCTGGTGCTGCAGCAACTCGGCCGCCTGCGGCAGGAGTTCGACCGACACCAAGCGATCCGCGAGCTTGCGGATCATCTCGTCGCCCTGCGCGCCCACGGGCGTGAGTTCGCGAAAGTCATAGAACAGGGCCAGAGCCTGCACCGCCGGCAGGTCGTCGGCTTTTCCCTCGAGGAACAACGACTCGAAGATCTTTGCCATCTGCGCGGCGGTCGCGCGCGCCTCGTCAGTGTTCTGGAAATGGCGGACCGCAAGGCGCATCGTGTTCAAACCGTCGCGAATGCGATTGTTGTCGACGTAAAGTTTGCCGAGCTCCGAAAGCGTCTTCAGTTCAACCTCGTCGCCGCGCCATTGGAAGCGCAGCCGCTCGAGCGCATCGATCGCCTGCTCGGGCTTCAGCTTGCCTTCGGCCGACTTGAACAGCGTCCCTTCGAGCGCCGCCCGCACGGCCACCGGCCGATACGACGAAGCCGCAAGTTGATCGTAGAGTCCGATCGCCGCGTCCCGCCTGCCGGCGGCAGCCTCCACGGCTGCGCGCATCAGCTTCGCCTCCAACGCGACGTCGAGCGGTAGAGACGCGCGCGGCAATCCGGCGAGCACCTGCGTCGCCGTGGAGGTATCGTTGAAAGCAAGCGCGGCCTTGGCCAGCGCCGTCCGCGCACGTGCTTCCCATTCCGGCGGATACCGACTCACGACCTTCGTCGCCGCGATCAAATTGCTGCGCGCGAGACGCCAGTCGCGCGCACCGGCCGCCGCCAGCCCACGCCACAACGCGGCATGCGGATCGTTGCCGAGCGCCTCCATGCTCAGATCGGTCAACGCTTCGCGATAGCGCGCCATCTCGATATTCGCCAATGCCCGCGCAACGCGAAACGCCGGATTGGCCTCGGCCGTCTTGTCCTCGCGACCGATGTTGGCCAGAACGCCCAACGCCTCGGCGCCTAAACCTTCGGCGATGTAGAAACGTGCCAGCGCCATGCGCGGCGCGCTCATGCCGCCTGGGCTTGTCGACGACAGGCGCATCAGCTTGCGCACGCCCTCCGCGCGCGTCTCGGCGATCGGCGCGCCCCAAGCGGCGAAGTCGACGAACGCCGGACTCACGCCCGGCACCGCAACCACCTCCGGTTTCGGCGCCGCCGCTCGGGCCATCTGCGCGTCCGAGATGTTGAGCCCCGAGGGCCGCGCGATCACGGCTTCCGAACCGTCGACGGCGACGGTCAGATCGTCCACGAGCGCCTGCACCGCCAATCCCTGTTGGGACGGCAAAGCGGCGAACTCGACGAACCGGCGCCCGCTTGTCAAACCGCGCGCCGGCGCAAAGCTCAGCACGGCGGCGATGCGATCGCCCGTCTGCGGGTCTTTGAGCCAAACCGCTTGCTTTGCCCCCGGCATGTAGGCCTGCAGTTTCGATGTCGACCCCTTGGTCTGGCGAACAAGCTGCAACTGCGCGGGCACGTCGGGAACCGTGTTGCCGACCGCGATGACCCAGCTGTTCCCGGCGGCGGCTGCGCTGACGGACATCGACGCCGGCGCCTCGAGCCGAAACGCCGTAATGCCGGGCGCAATCTCGGCCGGTGTCGAAAGAACGCGAGCCGGCGCATTCGGCAATTCGGCGAGCGGGCTCAGATTTATCTGCTGCGAGCTTGCAGCCACAACCCAGATCGCAAGGCCGCGCCTGAAGACGGCCGCGGCCGGCAACCGTTCATAGGGAAGCTCAAGCCGCAGCATCGATCCGAAGATCTCGGCGCGGGCTTGTCCGGGAACGGCCGGATCTTGTTCCGGCACCGGCGCAAGAACGGACTGAAGGTCCGACTGACCGAGCCGGAGCCCGGGAGGCAGCGGGCTCGATTCGACATCGGTCACGGGCCAAGCAGACGAATCGACGGTCGCTTCGTTCGCCGCATGAACGGCGGCCGCATCGCTGTGCGGAACCGGTTCGCTCTTGCCGGGCTCGACGGTACCCTCCGCGTGTTCCGCCTCCGGTGCGGCCGCTTCGCCCTTGCGGGGCGGCAGCGCCAGCACGATCTTTGTAGCCGCCAATTGCGGCGGTGGCGGTACGACTTCGTCTTCCTGAGGTATGAGAACTTTCGGCGCCGCGGTCGCGTCCGCCGCCGCCGCATCCGTCTTGGGCTCTCTGAGTTCAAGGACGATCCGATC
>QKCS01000088.1 GCA_003246795.1 Alphaproteobacteria bacterium | reverse complement strand
GTGTTGCTGACGGTGCTCGCCAACGACGTTCAACCCTTCATCCGATACGACCTCGGCGACTGCGTTCGCTTCGACACGGACCCATGCCCCTGTGGGTCGCCGTTCCGCAGTTTTCAGGTGGAGGGACGCGAGGCGACGCTCGTTCGTGTGGGCGAGGTAACGCTGTCGCCGCTCGTCTTCGATCTGGAGCACGACCATGCCCAGCGTATCCAGCTTGTCCAAACCGGCGAGAGAGATTTCGAGGTGCGGATACAACTGGCCGACGAGGCGGCGGCGGGGCCTGTCTTTCAAGAGGTCATCGCATCGGTGAAACGGGTGTTTCGCGACAACGGCTTGGATGATGTCACGGTGCGAGAAAGTCAAGCACCGCCCGCATTCACCGCCAGCGGTAAGTTCCATGAAGTATTGCCTTTGCAGGCGCGGACTCACGAAACCTGACATTGTCGGGCATTCGCCGGCCGGCGACTTGCTGCTTCCCTTTAGACGACTTGTCAACAAGATCGAAAGGGCACGGCAGGCCAGCCGCGTGCCGCGCGGCGGAGAGCATGTGCTATTTCGCGTCGGTCAACACCGCGAGCGACCGCGCGCCCACGACCTCCGCCATCGTCCGCCCCGACGGCACGGTGCAGGACGGCAGGGATTTTAGACGGTGCGTGAGGAGCTTGACGAGTTTGCGCAAGGTGGCATTCCTTGGTCTTGCTCCGCTAGCTTCGCGAACGGGCTTGTTCCTGATTTTTGGCAGTCCGAGTTCGGTGCCCTCCAGAGTTCGCTCGAAAGCGGTATTCCAACGGGAAGGAACAAGCTCAGCGGACATGGGCAGGGGGCAGTTCCTACTCACGTTCCGCAGCATATAGTGTGATACATGCTCAACATGACTGCATCTGCAATCGTATTTCTCGCGGAGGCCGATCAGAATCTTCCCTAATAGACCAACCGCACGCAAGTCAGGACGAGCTGTGCAATGGCGTTTGGCTTTGGGGCGCATCATGGGTTTGATCAGCCAACAATAGGAGACGGCCATGGCGAAGGCATTCGGCGCGACATCGACCACCGACGACGTGCTTGAGGGCGTCGATCTCTCGGGCAAGCGCGTGTTGGTCACGGGCGTGTCCGCGGGGCTTGGGGTCGAGACGGCGCGGGCGCTGGTGGCGCATGGGGCGCATGTCGTGGGGGCGGCGCGGGATTTGGCGAAGGCGCGCGATGCGACGGCGGCGGTGCGCGAGGCCGCGAAGAAGAGCGGCGGCGGGTTCGAGCTCGTCGAGCTCGATCTCGCGTCCTTGAAGAGCGTGCGGGCGGCGGCGGACGGGCTCGTCAAGCAGGGCAAGCCGTTCGACGCCGTCATTGCGAACGCGGGCGTCATGGCGACGCCCAAGGGCAAGACCGCCGACGGGTTCGAGACGCAGTTCGGGACTAACCATCTGGGGCATTTCGTGTTCGTCAACCGCATCGCCTCGCTGATCAAGCCGGGCGGGCGGCTCGTCAATCTGTCGTCGGCGGGGCACCGGTTTTCCGACGTCGATCTCGACGATCCGAATTTCGAGCGCACGGAATACGTGCCGTTCGTCGCTTACGGACGGTCGAAAACGGCGAACGTGTTGTTCGCGGTCGAGTTCGACCGCCGGCACAAGGCGAAGGGCATCCGCGCGACGGCCGTGCATCCGGGCGGCATTCAGACCGAGCTCGGCCGGCACATGACGCCGGAAATGGTTCAGCAGATGATCAAATCTATCAACGAAAGCCGCCCGAAGGACGCGCCGCCGTTCGCGTTCAAGACGATCCCGCAAGGCGCGGCGACCAGCGTGTGGGCGGGCTTCGTCGGCGATGCGAACGCGGTCGGCGGACATTATTGCGAAGACTGCCACGTCGCGGCGCTGAACGCGGACCCCGCGGTGCGCGAGGGCGTGCGTCCCTATGCGCTCGATCCGGAGCGCGCCAAGGCGCTGTGGGCGAAGAGCGAGGAGATGGTGGGCGAGCGGTTCTAGTCGCGGGTGCGCGCGGGCATGTCGTTTCCCGTGAATTGTGCTAGGCGGGACCCTCTCAGGAGGGAACGACATGCCGACAGCCCAAGCCGCATTGAGGACCGCGCGCGTCGCCGGATTGGCTTATCTGGTCATCTTCGTGCTGGCGATCCTGGCGAATTTCTTCGTGCTCGAACCGCTGGGCGTCAAGGGCGATGCAGCGGCCACCGTGGCGAACATCGCGGCGGCCGAGGCCACCTATCGTCTCGGCGTCGCGGCGTTCCTCGTCGTCCTGATCGCCGACATCGTCGTCGGCTGGGGGCTCTTCGTCGTGCTGAAGGTGGCCGACGCGAACTTGTCCCTGCTCGTGCTTCTGTTTCGCGCCGCCTACACGATCGCGCATGTCGGCGTCGTGCTGCAACTGATGGGCGCGCTCTCCTTCGCGACGAAGTCGGTGCTCGCCCAGGACTTCGCCGCGGGCGCGCCGGTCATGAGCTATTACCTGTTCGCGAGCCACGCGTCGGGGTTCACGATCACGCTCATCTTCTTCGGCGTGCATCTTCTGCTGCTGGGCCGGCTGATCGCGCGATCCGGCTACATGCCGCGGGTCGTCGGCTGGCTCGTCAGCCTCGCCGGATTGGTCTACACGGCCGACGGGTTCGGCAAGGTCGTGCTGGGGTCCTACGGCGACTACGCCCAGATCGCCACGCTGGCCGTGATCGTGCCAGCGCTGGTGGGCGAGGGCGCGCTGATGCTCTGGTTGATCGTTCGCGGCATCAACACGTCGCGCTTCCCCGCGCGCTGACGCCGCGCCATAGTGCGCGCCTTCATGACCGATCTCGTTAACGCCCATCGCAGCCTGTCGGCCAACACGCGTGGCGCGCTCTGGATGCTGGGCTCGGCCGTCACGTTCACGCTGATGACGACGCTGATCAAGTATCTGGGCTCGGACTACGGGCCGATGCTGCAGACGTTCTATCGCCAGCTCGCGGGCCTTGCCGTCATGGGGCCCATCATCTTGCGCGATCCTGTGGGTGCGTTCCGCACCAGCCGGCCGGATCTCATGCTCTTCCGCGCGGGGGCGACGACGATCGGCATGATCCTCGCCTTCACGTCCTATCAGATGCTGCCCTTGGCCGATGCGAATGCACTGTCGTTCACGCGCGCGCTGTGGATCGTGCCGCTGGCCTATTTCGTGCTCAATGAGGCGGTCGGCGTCCATCGCATCACGGCGACGGCCGTGGGTTTCGCGGGCGTGCTTCTGATGTTGCAGCCGTCGGGCGAAGGCTCCGGGAATTGGATCGGCGCGGGGGCGGCGCTGGGCTCGGCGTCCCTGTTCGCGATGACGCTCACGGCGATGAAGATCGCGACCCGCGACACGGCGACCAGCGTGCTGATGGCGTGGGCGGCGACGTTGGGCTTCGTGCTCTCGATTCCGCTCGCA
>QKCS01000177.1 GCA_003246795.1 Alphaproteobacteria bacterium | reverse complement strand
ATGCGCACTACAAGCAAGTGTTGAGCAATGGCACGGGACGCTTCGCCAGAGATACGGTCGCGGCCGCCCGCCGCGGCGTCGAACAGCTGAATATGTGGACGCAGTTCATCGTGATGGCGCTGGCGTTCGCCACGCTGGTGATGGGCGTCGCGCTCTGGCGCGCGTTGTCGCGTCATCTCGAACGGTCGGAAGCGGCGTTCATGCAAGCGCAGAACGAAATCCGCGACCTTTCGGCGAACGACGCGCTGACCGGCGTCGCGAACCGGCGCGCCTTCCGCGAACTCTTGGATGCGACGCTGACCAAGCCCAACGCGAAAGTCGCCGTCCTTCTGATCGACATCGACCGCTTCAAGCCGATCAACGACAGGCACGGTCACCTGGCGGGCGACCTGGTGCTGAAGGAGGCGACAATCCGCATCCAGCAGATGTTGCGCGCGGGCCAGGTCCTTGCGCGCTACGGCGGCGACGAGTTCGCCGTGCTGGTGACCCATTCCGCCGCCGACGAGCCCGTCGAACGCCTGGGACGGCGGATCGCGTATTGGCTGTCGCTGCCGATGACGTTCGACGATCTGACCGTGCAGACCAGCGCTTGCGTCGGCATCGCCATGTCGCCCCTGCACGGGGCCGCCGACGAGGAGCTGTTGCACAAGGCCGAAGTCGCGCTCTACCGAGCGAAAGAAGGCGGGCGCGGACAGTGCTGCATCTACGACGCGACGATGGACGGCGCGACCGACGAGCGCATGCAGCTGCAAAACGAACTCGAGGGCGCGATCGCGTCGGGCGAGATCGAATCCTTCTTCCAACCGTTCGTCGATCTGAAGTCGAATACGATCAGCGGCTTCGAGATTTTGTGTCGGTGGAAGCATCCGCGGCGCGGACTCCTGTCGCCGGACGTTTTCATCGACCTCGCCGAAGAGGCGGATCTGATGAACGAGCTGACGATGTGCGTGCTGCGCTCGGCGTGCCGGACGGCGCGCGACCTGCCGCCGCATCTGGTGCTGGCGTTGAACGTCGCGCCTCAGCAGATTCAGGACGAGTGGCTGGTGCAGAAGATCCTGGCCGTGCTGACCGAAACGGGGGTCGCGCCGGGGCGGTTCGAAGTGGAACTCACCGAGAGCGCGCTGATCAGCGATCTGGCTGCCGCCAAGCACGTGATCATGTCGCTGAAGAACGTCGGCATCGCCGTGTCGCTCGACGATTTCGGGACGGGGTATTCGAGTCTCGCCTATCTTTCGGAACTTTCGTTCGATAAGCTCAAGATCGACCGGTCGTTCATCCAGGCGCTGCACGAACGCGACGAAAGCGCGAAGATCGTCAACGCGATCATCGGGCTGGGGCGCAGTCTCGGCGTTCCCACGGTCGCCGAAGGCGTCGAGACGGAAGACGATGCCGAGTTCCTGAAAGACATCGGCTGCACGACGGCGCAAGGTTATCTCTATGCGCCGCCGATGGACGCGGCGGGCCTGGCGCAGTTCATGGCGACGACGAAGCTCGCGACCGCGCCGTCCGAGATGCCGTCGCGCCTACAGAAGCCGCGGCCGGCGCGCGCGCTGCCCGCGCCGAAAACCAACGAACGAACGGCCTAACGCGCTCTCACGCCCTCTTGATTGGGCGTGACCGCCGTGCGCGTGACACAGTCGCCCCGTCACTTCGGGGAGACGGCGGATGCGCGGACGGTTCGGTTTTCTCTCGGTCTTGTTTCTTGTTCTTGCGGCAAGCGCGGCGGCGGATGCGCGTCTGGCAGACGCGGTGACGAAGGCCCGCGAGGCGCGGCTGGCTGGGGATACGGCGAACTGGCTCGCCTACGGACGGCAATCGGCGGCGCTGGCGCCCCACCACCAGGACATCCTGTTCAGCGTTGCGCGCGCCGAGGCGGCGAGCGGCAACCGCGATCGGGCGCTGGCCCTGCTGGAGGAAGCGGTCAGGCGCGGCGGCGGGTTCGACCTCGCGGCGGCGAAAGAGCTTGCACCGTATACGGACGATCCGCGCTACAAGGCGATCGCGGCGGCGAACGCGCGCAACCTCGCGCCGAGCGGGCGCGTGACCTTGTTCACCGAAGTGGGCGGCACGTCGCTGATGCCGGAGGGGATCACCTACGACGCGAAGGGCAAGCGCTTCTTCGTCGGCAGCATGCGCAGCGAGGTTTGGCAGGTCGGCCTGGACGGCAAGGCGACGCTCTTCGTGCGCGACGCGGGCTTGCGCGAGGTGCTCGGAATCAAGGTGGACGCCGCGCGCAATCTGCTGTGGTGCGCGACGGGCATCTATCCGAACACGACGCCGGGCAACGAAAACAGGGAAGACTTCGGCACAACGGCCCTGCGGGCCTACGATCTTTCGACGCGCGCGCTGAAGGCGGATGCGTCCCTGGACGAGGTGCCGGCGCAGCATGGGTTCAACGATCTCGTCGTCGCACGGAACGGCGACGTCTACGTCACCGATCCGTCCGCACAGGCGGTCTACCGGCTGAAGGCGGGAACTACGGCGCCCGAGCGCTTCTTCGCCGCGGACGACGTGACTTTCGCGAACGGCCTCGTGCTCTCGGCCGACGAGGCGACGCTTTACGTCGGGCATGTCGAAGGGGTTAGCGCGATCGATCTTGCGACCCGCAAGCACATGCGGCTTGCCATCGCACCCGACATGGCGACCGGCAGCTTCGACGGTATGGCGCTTCACGACGGCAAGATTCTCGGCGTGCAGAACTCGCCGAATCTGGCGCGGATCGTGCGGCTGACTTTGAGCGGGGACGGGCGCGCGGTGGCCAAGCTCGAGGTCTTGGCCGCGCGCGGCCTTCTGGACCTGGGCGCGACGACGGGCGTCGTGGTGGGCGACGACTTCTACGTCGTCGCCTCGCCATTCGGCCCGGCCGAAGAGTTGGCCAAGGCGCCGAAGCCCAGGGTGTTGAAGATTCCGCTTTAGGCCGCGACCGGCGCGTAGTCGTGATCGTAGTTGAGGCGGCGCCTGTCGGCGAACAACCCGTCGACCGTCGCTTCCATGAAGCGGCCGTTGTCGATGAACCATTGCGGGCAGGCGTAGTAGGGCGCGATCGGCGTGAAGCCGAGCGAGCGGTAGAGGCGGATGGCCTCGGTCTGCAGCACGCCGGTTTCGAGCCGCATGTGCGTGTAGCCGCGGCGGTCGCAAATGCGGGCGAGCTTCTTCACCATCGCGCGGGCAAGCCCTAAGCCCTGGAACGCGGGGCGTACGAATAGGCGCTTCATTTCGCAGACCTCTTCGCCGATGCCGCGCGCCATGACGCAGCCTGCGGGCATGCCGTCGACGAGGGCGATGACGACGCCGCCATGCGGCGCGCCGTAGTGGCCTTCGAGATCGGCGAGCTCGCTTTCCCATTCGCGCTCGTCGAAATAGGCGTCGAGCATCTCGCCGTGCCGGTGATAGTGGCGGCGCATCCACAGCAG
>QKCS01000289.1 GCA_003246795.1 Alphaproteobacteria bacterium | reverse complement strand
CTTGGCTTCCTTCAAGCCGAGGCCCGTGATCTCGCGCACGACCTTGATGACGTTGATCTTCTTGTCGCCCGCCGCTTCGAGGACGACGGAGAATTCCGTCTTCTCGGCGGCGGCCGGCGCCGCGGCGGCCGCAGGGCCAGCAGCAGCGACGGCGACGGGCGCCGCGGCGGAAACGCCCCACTTCTCTTCGAGAAGCTTGGAGAGCTCCGCGGCTTCCATCACCGTGAGGGTCGACAATTCTTCAACGATTTTTTCGAGTTTGGACATATGTGCATTCCTGCGTTTGGTTTCAACCTTGGGACATTCGTTCGTGTGTTATGCGGCGTCGCTCGTCTTGGCATAGGCGCCGAACACGCGGGCAAGCTGCCCGGCCGGTGCCTGCAGAACGCTGGCGACCTTCGTCGCCGGCTGTTTGAGCATGCCCGCGATGCGCGCCCGCAGTTCGTCGAGCGAGGGCAGCGAGGCCAACGCCTCGACGCCTTTCGCGTCCAAGAACTGGTCGCCAACGACGCCGCCAAGGATGACGAACTTGTCGTTCGTCTTGGCGTATTCGTAGGCGGCCTTGGGCGCCGCGATGGGATCGACCGACATCGCAATTCCGGTCGGACCCTTGAGAAGGTCTTCGATGGGCTTTGCCATCGTTCCTTCCGCGGCACGCTTTGCGAGACGGTTCTTGGAGATCTTGAAGCTCGCTCCAACCGCTCGCATCTGCGACCGTAGCTTCGACATGTCGGCCACGGTCATGCCTTGATAGCGCGCGACGACGACCACGCCGGCCTTGCCGAACTCAGTGTTCAGCGTACCGATCACTTCGGCCTTTTGCGCTCTATCCACTCTTTGGCTCCTTTGCCTGTTCGCTCACGGCCGGGATTGTCGCCCCGCCCTTCGAGCCTCTTTCACAAACCCTGTCCCAAGGGTTCCAAGCACGTTTGCGTCCGTCGCCGGACGCTTCTGCACTTCACCCGTGTCTATGCAGGCTTTCGCCGATTAAGCCGACTGCGGATAAATCCGCATGCGGCGCCTGCAGTCTCGGACAGGCGGGACCACCCGGTCCCGTCCACCGGCGCTTCCGCCGGAATTCCAATCTCCTACGCCCCCATCACCGTCGAGGGTTCGATCGTGACGCCCGGTCCTTGCGTCGACGACAGCGCCATCTTCTTCAGATAGTTGCCCTTCGCCGCGGCGGGCTTCGCCTTCATCACCGAGTCGTAGAGCGCACGGATGTTTTCGATCAGCGCGCTCTCGCTGAAGCTCGCCTTGCCGACGCCGGCGTGAATGATGCCCGCCTTCTCAGCGCGGAACTCGACCGCACCGCCCTTGGCGTCCTTCACCGCCTTCGTCACGTCCATCGTGACCGTGCCGACCTTCGGGTTCGGCATCAGGCCGCGCGGGCCCAACACTTTGCCGAGGCGACCGACGAGGCCCATCATGTCGGGCGTCGCGATCAGGCGGTCGAAATCGATCTTGCCGCCGTTGACGGCTTCGAACAGATCCTGCTCGCCGACGATGTCGGCGCCCGCCGTCTTCGCCTCTTCGGCCTTCGCGCCTTTCGCGAACACGGCGACGCGCAGCTTCTTGCCCGTGCCGTTCGGCAAGTTGACGACGCCGCGAACCATTTGGTCGGCGTGACGCGGATCGACGCCCAGGTTCATCGCGACTTCGATCGTCTCGTCGAACTTTGCCTTCGCGCGCTCCTTGACCATCTTCACGGCGTCCGCCAGCGCGTATTCCTTGCGCGTATCGATGCCGTTGCGGGCCGCATGCAAACGCTTGCCCTCCTTCGGGGCCTTTTTCTTCTCAGCCATGGCGCCTACCCTTTGACCTCAAGACCCATCGAACGGGCGGAACCGGCGATGATCTTCATCGCGGCGTCGACGTCGTTCGCGTTCAAGTCCTTCATCTTCATTTCGGCGATCTTGCGCAGATCGGCCTGCGTGACCGAGCCCTTCATTTCGAGGCCCGGCTTCTTCGAACCGCCGTCGATCTTCGCGGCCTTCTTGAGCAGGAACGACGCCGGGGGCGTCTTCATCTCGAGCGTGAACGACTTGTCCTGGTAATACGTGATGATCACCGGGATCGGCATGTTCTTCTCGAATTCCTGCGTGCGCGCGTTGAACGTCTTGCAGAACTCCATGATGTTGAGGCCGCGCTGGCCGAGCGCCGGTCCGATCGGCGGCGACGGATTGGCCGCCCCGGCCGGCACTTGGAGCTTGATCTGCCCCATCACTTTCTTCGCCACGAGTATCTCCTCTTTCTATGGCTTAGCGGTCCGAACGGTTTGGAGATCTCAGCCCCTCGCCTCCCGCACTTCTCTCTTCGTGTCATGGTCGGCGAAGGCCGACCATCCACCACTTCCTTCACTGCACGTCACTGCTCCAAGTCGTGGGTGGTCCGCCTGCGCGGACCATGACACGCACGGAGCACGGTCAGAGCTTCTCGACCTGACCGAAATCCAACTCGACCGGCGTCGCGCGGCCGAAAATCGACACGGCCACTTTGAGCCGCGAACGGGCTTCGTCGATTTCCTCGACGATGCCGTTGAACGAGGTGAACGGACCGTCCGCGACGCGAACCTGCTCGCCCACTTCGAACGTGACCGCGGGCTTGGGATGCTCCACGCCCTCCTTCACCTGATTCAGAATGCGGTCGACCTCGGCCTGGCTGACCGGCAGCGGCTTGGCGCCGGTGCCCAAAAAGCCCGTGACCTTCGGCGTGTTCTTGACGAGGTGATACGCCTCGTCCGTCAGATGCGCCTTCACGAGCACGTAGCCCGGAAAGAACTTGCGTTCCGCATTGATCTTCTGGCCGCGGCGGACTTCAACGACCTCTTCCGTCGGCACCAACACCTCCTCGAAGAGGTCGCTCAGACCGTGCTGCTGAGCCAGCTTCTTGATTTCTTCGGCCACCTTCTTCTCGAAGTTCGAGTAGGCGTGGACGATGTACCAGCGGGCCGGCGGCAGCGATGCGTCGTGTTGCGGTTGGGCCATGGCGTCAGCTCAGCCCCAACACGAACTTCACGGCCGTCGAGATCACGAAATCGACGGCGGCGAAGAAGATGACCGCCAGCAGGATCATGATGAAGACCGCGATCGTGGTCATGCGCGTCTCGGCGATCGTCGGCCACGTGACCTTCGCCCCTTCTTGGCGAACCTGCGCAAAGAACTCGGGCGCACGCATGATCTTCGCGATGAAGCTCTCGCGCGGCTGCGCCGGTTCGACGGCCTTGCCGCCACCGCCTTTTGTCTCTTCGGCCATCGTCTTCATTCGAAATTCGTCGCCTTCAAATTCGTTTCGTCACGTCCTGGCAGGGGCGGAGGGACTCGAACCCCCGACCCTCGGTTTTGGAGACCGATGCTCTACCAACTGAGCTACACCCCTAGTTCGACACGCTTCACTTCAAGATCTTCGCGACGACGCCGGA
>QKCS01000241.1 GCA_003246795.1 Alphaproteobacteria bacterium | reverse complement strand
AGACCTTCGAGAGCCGCAGCGGCTTCAAGCTCTAGAACCTCAAGGCAGCCCTAGCCTATTCCGCGTCGGCGCGATTCCGCGTAAACCGCGCGCCGATGCGCCCGCAGATTCTCTTCCCCTTGTTTGCCGACGTCGCGACGCTCCAGGGGATCGGCCCCCGTTTTGCGAAGCTGATCGCCAAGGTCGCCGGACCGCGGCTTGTCGACCTCTTGTGGCATCTGCCCGTGTCGATCCTCGATTGGCGCCGCCAAGCGACCGTCGCCATGGCGCCGCCCGACGACGTCGTCACGCTCAAGCTCACGATCATCGAACATTTCCCGTCGAAGGTCGCGAGCAGGCCCTACAAGATTCGTGCGACCGACGACACTGGCTTCATCGACCTCGTCTTCTTTCGCGCCCATCGCGATTATCTGCAGACCACTCTGCCGATCGGCGAGATCCGCTATGTGAGCGGCAAGGTCGAGCACTACGACGGCCGCCCGCAAATGGCGCACCCGGATCGGATCCTGAGTGAGGACGCCTTCGCCAAGGCGCGTGCGATCGATCCCGTCTATGGCGGTACCGAGGGGCTGCCCGCACGCACGCTCACGCGCGCCGTCACGCAGGCCGTCGAGCGCGCGCCCCGTCTACCGGAATGGCAAGACGAAGCGTGGCGCAAGAAGCAAGCATGGCCCGATTGGCACGACGCCCTCACCGCCTTGCACGCGCCGCAAAGCCTGGCGGACCTGGACCCCACCTCCACCAACCGCCGCCGTCTCGCCTACGATGAGTTTCTGGCCACACAGCTTGCGCTGTCGCTCGCCCGCGCCCGCATGCGTCGAACCAAGGGACGCGCGCTCCAGGGCGACGGCGCCTTGCGCGCCAAGGCGCTGGCCGCCCTGCATTTCACGTTGACCAAATCCCAGGAGACGGCGCTTGCCGAGATCGACGCGGACATGGCCGCGCCGCACCGGATGCTCCGTCTCCTGCAAGGCGACGTCGGCGCGGGCAAGACGCTCGTCGCGTTCTTCGCGATGTTGACGGCGATCGAAGCCGGCGCCCAGGCCGCGCTCATGGCGCCCACGGAGGTCTTGGCGCGCCAACACGCCGCCACGCTCGCGCCGCTGGCGGAAGCCGCCGGCATGCCGCTTGCGATCCTGACCGGCCGCGAGCGAGGTCGCGAGCGCGACACGACGCTCGAGCGCTTGAAGTCGGGCGATCTGAAGATTCTGGTCGGCACACACGCGTTGATCTCCGAGACGGTCGTCTTCGCCGATCTGGGCCTCGTCGTCGTCGACGAACAGCATCGCTTCGGAGTCCATCAGCGCCTCGCCCTCTCCGGCAAAGGCAACGTCCCCGCCGACATCCTGGTGATGACTGCGACGCCCATTCCGCGCACCCTCGCGCTCACGGCCTATGGCGACATGGACATGTCGCGCCTGACCGAGAAACCGGCAGGGCGAAAGCCCATCGCGACGCGCGCGATTCCGCTGACGCGTCTCGATGAAGTGATCCAAGCCGTCGAGCGCACCGTCGGACATGGTGACCGTGTCTTCTGGGTGTGTCCCCTTGTCGAAGAAAACGAAGACCTTGATCTCACCGCGGCCGAACAGCGGTTCGACGAACTGGTGGCGATCTTCAAAGACCGCGTACGTCTGATCCATGGTCGCATGAAGCCAGCCGAGAAGGACCAGGCGATCGCCGACTTCCGCAGCGGCAAAGCCCAAATCCTCGTCGCAACGACCGTGATCGAGGTCGGCGTCGATGTTCCCGACGCAACAATCATCGTCATCGAGCACGCCGAACGCTTCGGCTTGGCTCAGCTGCACCAGTTGCGCGGCCGCGTCGGGCGGGGCACGAAGCCTTCTACCTGTCTCCTGCTCTACCAAGCACCGCTGGGCGACACCGCGCGCGCCAGGCTCGACTGCCTGCGCAGGACGGACGACGGCTTCCTGATCGCGGAAGAAGACCTGCGCCTGCGCGGCGCCGGCGAACTTTTGGGCGAACGTCAGTCGGGGATGCCGGTGTTCCGTGTCGCCGACCTTGCCGTCCACAACGATCTCATCGTTCCGGCCCGCGATGACGCGAAGCTGATCCTCGCCCGCGATCCCGATCTCAAGTCGCCGCGCGGCGAAGCATTGCGCGTACTGCTCTACCTCTTCGAACAAGACGACGCCGTGAAAACGATCAAGTCCGGCTGATCCGTTACGCTTCCGCGCAAATCTCCGCAGAATCTTTGTCGTTGACAGGCAACATATAAGTTGCATATAAATAGGCAACAAGTGAGTTGCATATAATGACCGCCGATCGAACGGACCTTCTCTTCGCGGCCCTCGCCGACCCAACACGCCGGCGCATCGTCGAACTGCTGTCCGATGCGGGCGAGATGCGAGTCTCCGACATCGCCGATGAGTTTGACAGCTCCCGTCAGGCCATCACGCGGCACATCGACGTGCTCTGCGATGCGCGGCTGACGCGCACGGAATGGCGTGGCCGCGAACGATATTCGGCGCTCAACGAAGCCGCCCTACAGCCGATGCGGACCTGGCTCATCCGCTACGACCGCTTCTGGGGCGACAAACTCGAAACGCTCAAGCGCCTGATCGAGCGAAAGGATGCCTAAATGACGGCCGTTCAAAAAGAGATTCTCATCGACGCACCGCGGACCCGGGTTTGGACCTATTTCGAGGATCCCGATCTGTTGGCGGCTTGGCTGATGCGCAACAACTTCTCGGGACGCATCGGCGAGAGGTTTCAGTTCTTCGCCCAACCTTCCGCGACATGGGATGGCGTGTTGCAGTGTAAACTCGTCGAATTCGACCCGCCCGAACGCCTGGCCTACACGTGGGATGCGAACGACATCGGCGGCGAAACGCTTGTGATGATCGAATTGGTCGAAGAAGGCAAAGGCACGCGCGTTCGCCTGACGCACGCGCAATTCGAGCGGGCGTCGCTCGACGTATCGCCCATCGTCAAGCGGCACGACGAAGGATGGGCCGATCACCTGGCCGTCCTGCGGGCGCAGGTTGTCGAAAGCACGCGCGGTGGACAAAAGCCGAAGCCGTACGATTGGACGCGTTTCGATCTCCATGTGGCGATAGCCGCCAGTCCCGATCGCATTCTCGACATGTGGTCCACCGTTAACGGCATGGAAGCGTTCTTCGTCCAGATGATGCGCATTACGGGCCCCGACGGAACCGAATTGCCGCCATCAGAACGCGCGAAGCCTGGAAACAAGTTCATTTGGCGATGGCACAACGGCCGCTCATTCACCGGCAGTTACATGCCGGCCGCAAAGCCCAACGAAGTGGTTTTTTCCTTCGGTGAGTCGAAGGTGCGCATCCGGGCATTTGCCTATCGAAGCGGTTCGCTCGTGCGGCTTTCGCAGTACGACATCCCGAACAACGACGATGCCCGCATGCATATTCATGCGAACTGCCGTGGTG
>QKCS01000312.1 GCA_003246795.1 Alphaproteobacteria bacterium | reverse complement strand
CATCGCCCACGCCTTCGAGAAGCTGTTGATGATGAAGACCTCGTCGTCGTCGTCCACGATCTCGGCGAAGGAGGGCGCGGGCGTGTCGTAGACGATGGCGGTGTAGACCTCGTCGGAGATGATCGCGATGCCGCGCCGGCGCGCGAAGTCCAGGATCGCGCGCTGTTCGTCTTGGCTCATGATCCAGCCGGTCGGGTTCGACGGCGAGGCGATGAAGATCGCCTTGGTGCGGTCGTCCGCGGCGGCGAACAGGCGATCGAGATCGAGCGTCCACGGCTCGCCGTTCGCGCCGCCGTCGAGGCGCACGAAGCGCGGCTCGGCGCCGGTGCCCGCGGCCGCCTGAAAGATCAGCGGCCACATCGGCGAGACGATGACGACGTTGTCGCCGGGCTCGCACGTGCATTGGAGCGCGATCTGCACGCCCATCATCGCGCCGCCCGGCACGGTCACGCGCTCAACGTCGATGGTCCGGCCGATGCGACGCGAGGTCCACTTGGCGCATGCCTCGCGCAGTTCGGTCAGCCCGCGGGTGTGGACGTAGAACGTCTTGCCGGCGTCGAGCGCGCGCTTGGCCGCCCCGCGGATGAAGTCCGGGGTGACGACGTCGCCCTCGCCGAACCAGAGGGGGATGATGTCGGTGCGGCCGAGGCCCTTGAACGCCACTTGGCCGATGCCGTTGCGTTCGAGGTTCCAGATCGTCGGGCGGATGGCACTCGGGCGCGTCATCGGGGTCCTTTTGGCTGTTTTGTCGCGCGAAATGGGCGCTGACGGCAGGCTGCAACCCTTGCTTACCCCGGCGCAAGGCCTTATATCGGCCCGCATTCCACACGCGGGCTTTGGGTTGCCCGGCCGCCATATGGCGGGCCGCCCTCCGGTGCTGGGTCTTTTGACCCGGTGTTTGTCCGCGGAGGTTCAACCGGTCAAGGAGACACAAGGCAATGGCATTGCCGGACTATTCCATGCGTCAGCTGCTCGAGGCTGGCGTCCATTTCGGGCACCAGACGCATCGCTGGAATCCGCGGATGGCCCCGTTTTTGTTCGGGTCGCGCAACAAAATTCACATCATCGACCTGACCCAGACGGTGCCGCTGTTGCACCAGGCGCTGAAGTCGGTGCGCGACGTCGTCGCCCAGGGCGGACGCGTGCTCTTCGTCGGCACGAAGCGCCAGGCGTCGGAGCCGATCGCGGACGCGGCGAAGCGCTGCGCGCAGTATTACGTCAACCACCGCTGGCTCGGCGGCACGCTGACCAACTGGCAGACGATCTCGAATTCGATCAAGCGGCTGCGCACGATCGAAGAGACGCTGGGCGCAGGCGCCCAAGGCTTGACCAAGAAGGAAGGTCTGAACCTGCAGCGCGAGCAGGAAAAGCTCGAGCGCGCGCTCGGCGGCATCAAGGAAATGGGCGGCGTGCCCGACCTGCTGTTCGTGATCGACACGAACAAGGAAGCGATTGCGATCCAGGAAGCCAAAAAGCTCGGCATTCCGGTCGTCGCCGTCGTCGACTCGAACTCGAATCCGGAAGGCATCACCTTCCCGATCCCGGGCAATGACGACGCCTCGCGCGCCATCGCGCTCTATTGCGACCTCGTCGCGCGGGCGGTGATCGACGGCCTGTCGGAGGCGCAGGGCTCGCACGGCGTCGACGTCGGCGCGTCGGCCGAAGGTCCGGTCGAAGAGCAGCTGCCGGCCGCGCACTGAGACGAAGCGCGGGGCGGCCACGTCCCGCGCTCAACCGCTAGAGATTAGGAGCATCCCATGGCTGAGATCACGGCCACCATGGTCAAGGACCTGCGCGAGAAAACCGGCGCGGGGATGATGGACTGCAAGAAGGCGCTCGCCGAAACGAACGGGGACATGGAAGCCTCGGTCGATTGGCTGCGCAAGAAGGGGCTGTCGAAGGCCGCGAAGAAGGCGGGCAACGTCGCCGCCGACGGACTCGTCGGCGTTGCGGCGAGCGACGGCGCGGGCGCCGTCGTCGAGGTCAACGCGCAGACCGACTTCGTGGCGCGCAACGAAGAGTTCCAGGCGATGGTCGCCAAGATCGCCGAAACGGCGCTCAAGACGGGCGACGTCGCGAAGTTGGCGGCGGCGGAACTGCCGGGCACGGGCAGCAGCGTCGAGGGCCGTGTGACCGAGCTTTCGGGCAAGATCGGCGAGAAGATGGAACTGCGGCGTGCGGCGGCGCTCAGCGTATCGCCGGGCATCGTGGCCTCTTACGTGCACAATCAGGTGGCGCCCAATCTCGGCAAGATCGGCGTGCTCGTCGCGCTGCAGTCGTCGGGCAACGCGGAGAAGCTCGCCGCGCTCGGCCGGCAGGTCGCGATGCATATCGCGGCCGCGAACCCGATCGCGCTAACGCCCGATCAGATCGATTCGGCGGTCGTCGAGCGCGAGAAGGCGATCTTCGCCGATCAGGCGCGCGCGTCTGGCAAACCCGAGAACATCATCGCCAAGATGGTCGAAGGGCGCATGCGCAAATTCTACGAGGAAGTCGTGCTGCCGAAGCAGGCCTTCGTCATCGACCCGGACAAGACGGTCGAGGCCTATGTGAAGGCGGCCGAAAAAGACGTGGGCGCGCCCATTTCCATCGAGGGCTTTGTGCGCTACGCCCTTGGCGAGGGTATCGAGAAAGAGGAAACTGACTTCGCCTCCGAAGTCGCCGCCGCCGCCAAGGGCTGAGAAAGAGGACGGGAACAGATGTCATCAGCGCCGATCTATCGCCGGGTTCTCTTGAAGATCTCCGGCGAGGCGTTGATGGGCCCCGGCAACTACGGCATCGACCTCGCCACCGTCGAGCGCATCGCGGGCGAGATCAAAGCGGCGATCGAAATCGGCACCGAAGTGTGCGCCGTCATCGGCGGCGGCAACATCTTCCGCGGCCTGCAGGCGGCGGCCTCGGGCATGGAGCGGGCGAGCGCCGACTACATGGGCATGCTCGCCACCGTCATGAACGCACTCGCCATGCAGAACGCGCTGGAACGCGCGGGCGTGCAGACGCGCGTGCTGTCGGCCATTCCGATGACGACGGTGTGCGAGCCGTACATTCGCCGCCGCGCGATCCGCCACATGGAGAAGGGCCGCGTCGTGATCTTCGCGGCCGGCACCGGCAATCCGTTCTTCACGACGGACACGGCGGCGGCGTTGCGCGCGGCCGAGATGGGCGTCAACGCGCTCATGAAGGGCACGCAGGTCGACGGCGTCTATTCGGCCGATCCGAAGAAGGATTCGAAGGCCCAGCGCTACGAGAAGCTGAGCTATATGGACGTGCTGTCGCGCGATCTGAAAGTGATGGATGCGTCGGCGGTTTCGCTCGCGCGCGAGAGCGGCATTCCGATCGTCGTCTTCAACATCCACGAACGGATGAACTTCGTCCGCGTGCTGCAAGGCCAAGGCCTCAGCACCGTGATCTCGAACTGAAAGGCGCG
>QKCS01000056.1 GCA_003246795.1 Alphaproteobacteria bacterium | reverse complement strand
GTGATTCCAGCTCCAAACTTTCGGGGGCGTGTAGGTCGCGTCGGTCATCGGTGGCTCCAATCTCGTCAGTTGCGGTTGGCGCATTCTCCCCGCCCCGACGCAGCCGTGACAAGGCCCCTAATCACGAACGACGATGGGCAATCGCACGCTGTCGTGAGCGGCGCGCGAGCGGACTTTGGAGGTTCGCGGAGCGCCGTCATTTGTTGTACAAGCGGGACAAAGGCTGCCGTTCACGAGCAGCGATCAAGGGAGACATACGCCATGACCGCGCCCGACATCAGTCTCGGCAATTGGTTCACGCAGCGCAGCCGGCGCACGCCGAACCGCCGCGCGTTGACCTTCGAGGGTAAGACCGCGACCTACGGCGAGATGCAGGACCGGTTCGACCGGCTGGCGGCGGCGCTCAGGCGCGGCGGCGTGTGCCGGGGCGACCGCGTGGCCTTCATCGGCTTCAATCAACCGGCGTTCTTCGAGACGATGTTCGCGGCAGCGCGGCTCGGCGCGATCTTCGTGCCCTTGAACTTCCGCCTGACGGGCCCGGAGCTCGACTACATCATCAACGACGCGGGCGTGCACACGATCGTCGCGGACAGCGCGCATCGCGGCGTGATCGAAGGCATCCGCGTGAGGCTTCCGTGCAAGCAGTATCTGTCGGCCGACGCCGATGCGGAGGGCTGGCCGTCGCTCGACATGTACACGTCGGGCGTGGCGCCGCTGGAGGCGGGCGAGCCGATCGGGCCCGGCGAAGTCGCGGTCATCATGTACACGTCGGGCACGACCGGGCGGCCGAAGGGCGCGATGCTGACCCACGACAATATCTGGTGGAACAACAGCATGGCGTTGCTGACCGTCGACACGTACGAGAACGACGTGACGCTGGTCGTCGCGCCGTTGTTTCACATCGGCGGTTTGAACGTGACGACGTTGGCCGCGTTCCAGAAGGGCGCGGAGGTCGTTCTGCACCGCGGCTTCGATCCCGCGCGTTGGATCGAGGATGTCGCGAAGTACAAGGTGACGACGGCGTTCGCCGTGCCAGCGATGCTGCTTGCGGTCAGTCAGAACCCGGTGTTCGAAAGCGCGGACTTTGCGAGCCTCAGGATGGTGATGTGCGGCGGCGCGCCGGTGCCGGAGCCGCTCTTGCACCTTTACGGCGAGCGCGGCGTGCCGGTGAACCAGGGTTACGGGTTGACCGAGACGGCGCCGATGGTGACGTTCCTGACCAGCGAATGGAGCACGAAGAAATTGGGCTCGGCGGGCAAGGCCGGCTTCTTCATCGATGTCGCGCTCGTCGACGCGGAGGGCAAGTTCGTGACGACCCCCGGCGCGCGCGGCGAGGTGGTGTGCCGGGGCCCGAACATCATGAAGGGCTATTGGAACAAGCCGGAGGCGACGGCCGCGGCGATCGATGCGGCCGGATGGTTTCATACCGGCGACGTCGGCTATCTCGACGAAGACGGGTTTCTCTACATCTGCGACCGCGTGAAGGACATGATCATCTCCGGCGGCGAGAACGTCTATCCGGCGGAGGTCGAGGCCGTGCTCTACGCGCATCCGGCCATCGCGGAGGTCGCGGTCGTGGGGCAGCCGGACGAGAAATGGGGCGAAGCCGTCTTCGCCATCGCCGCGCTGAAGCCGGGCTCGTCGCTCACGCTGGAGGAACTGCGCGCGTGGGGGACGGAGCGGCTCGCCCGCTACAAGCTGCCCTCGCGGTTCGAAACGATCGAGGCGTTGCCGCGCAATCCCGCGGGCAAGGTGCTGAAGTTCGAATTGCGCGCGCGCTTCGTGAGCGGGAAGTAGTCCTTGCGCGACGCCGGACGACTACGCCTCTGCGGACTCGGCGTCGGCGGCCTTCGCCTTTGCTTTGGTCTTTTTCGGCTTGGCCGCACGCGGGGCCTTCGCCGGTGCGTCGGCGCGCTTCTTTTCGCGCCGTATCGCGAGTTCGGCCTCGATGACGGGCAGCAGATCCTCGGCCGACGCCTGCTGGCGCGCATTGCCGGTTTCCTTGAGGCGCAGCGCGTTCGCGCGCAAAGTGGCGAGTGCCTTGTCGTCGAGCGTCGGCACGCGGTCGCGCAGGTCGACGATGGCAGGCACGTGCACCGCTTGCCCGTTTCCGGCTTTTTCGGTTTCGGTGCTCATGACGTCGTCTCCTTGCATTTCGTTGATATAAAAACGGCGGCCGCGGCGTTTCGCGCCGGGCCGCCGTCGCGTCTACTTCCGACAGTGCGGCGTTAGGCGTCGCGCAGGTTCACGGCCTTCGGGCCGCGCTGATCCTGCTCGGTCTCGAAGGTGACGCGCTGGCCTTCGGCCAACGTGTGCATCCCCGAGCGCTCCAGCGCCGAGGCGTGCACGAACACGTCCTTGCCACCGCCTTCCGGCGAAATGAAACCGAAGCCTTTGGTGGCGTTGAAGAACTTGACCGTTCCGGTCATCGACATGCGATTTTCCTTGTATGCGATTGGTTCCGCCCAGGCGACATGCCGGGACGCGGCGAAAGCTATCGATCGATGAAGAGGGGGAACCGTTCGCGTCGCGGTCGCACGTCTTTCAACGCGAGCCCGCGAAATCTTGGTCCGCACTTCACAACTGTGCAGCCGTCACTCGGCTTTATATAGATGTTCGCGCTTCGTTTGGCAATTTTATTCACGTTTCGGCCGATTATTGGCCGATCAGCGCGGCCGCCGACACTTCGTTAAGCACGGCCACGTAGTGAAGCGCGGCGGCGGTGAGCACCATCCAATGCCAGATCGCGTTTTGATAGGGCAGGCGTTCCCAGACGTGGAAGACGACGCCCAGGATATAGGTCGCGCTGCCCGCGGCGAGCAGCCAGGCGCTCAGCGGCGAAATCGCGACGGCGAGGCGATCGGCGATCACGAGAATCGAGAGGCCGAGCCCGATATAGAGTGCGATCGTCACGCGCTCCCATCTGCGCGGGAAAACGAGCTTCATCGCGACGCCGGCGATGGCGACGCTCCACACGAAGGCGAGCAGGCCATAGCCCCAGGCGCCGCCGACGCGGTTCATCACGAACGGCGTGAAGGTGCCGGCGATCATCACGAAGATCGCCGCATGATCGAAGCGGCGCAGAATCTCCTTCACCGGCGATGGCGGCCACAGATTATAGGCGGCGGAAAAGCCCAGCATCGCTAGCAGGCCGATCGCATAAAGCGCGGCGCCAAAGATGAGGAGGAACGATCCGCTGGGGCTCGCCGTGGCCATCAAAATCAGCGCGCCGACAAGGCCGCACGCGGCGCCTGTGACGTGGGCGGCGATGTCCGCGCGCAGCTCGCTGTTCGAATAGGCTTTGTACAGCGTGCGCGCCGCGGTTTCCTGCGTTGTCATTGAGAACGGTCTCAAACGGGTGCGCGTGCGGCCCTCTCAGCCAGCCTCGCAATGCACCCGTCCGGGCCACGAGACTTGCGCAACGGCAAC
>QKCS01000119.1 GCA_003246795.1 Alphaproteobacteria bacterium | reverse complement strand
CGGCGGATCACAGAAGCGTTCGCTGTGCGCTATGGGCGGCATGCGGCTGTCGCTGGCTGGCAGACCGACAACGAGTTCGGTTGTCACGACACCGTGCGGTCGTTTTCGCCCGCGGCGTTGGCGGCGTTCCGATCGTGGCTCAAGGCACGGTACGGCGATGTCGGCGTGTTGAACGAGGCCTGGGGCAATCGCTTCTGGAGCATGTCGTACCGTTCGTTCGACGAGATCGACTTGCCGATGGGATCAGTCACCGAACTCAATCCGATCCACCGGCTCGATTTCTTTCGCTTCTCGTCAGACCAGGTTGCGGCCTTCAACGCAGAGCAGGTCGCGATCATCCGGCGGCATTCGCCGGGGCGGTTCGTCACCCACAACTTCATGGGCGCGTTCCTCGACTTCGACCATTTCAAGGTGGGCGAGACGTTGGACCTTGCGAGTTGGGACTCCTATCCGTTGGGCTTCACCGACAGTCTGCCGTACACGGGCTTCAGTGACGAAGAGCGCGTGCGTTACGCCGCGACCGGACATCCCGACATCTCCGCGTTCCATCACGACCTCTATCGCGGCGTCGGGCGCGGGCGGTTCTGGATCATGGAGCAGCAACCCGGACCCGTGAACTGGGCGTTGTGGAATCCGAGTCCGGCGCCCGGGATGGTGCGGCTGTGGACGTGGGAGGCGCTGGCGCATGGTGCGGAGGCTGTCAGCTACTTCCGCTGGCGCCAGGCGCCGTTCGCGCAAGAACAGATGCATGCGGGGCTGAACCGGCCGGACAATGTGCTTGATGCTGGCGGACGAGAGGCTGAGGTCGTCGCCGGCGAGCTGAACGCGGAGTGGTGGCGTGGGGTTCTCGCCGCGCCGCTGCCACCTGCGCCAGTTGCGCTCGTCTTCGACTACGAGGCGGCATGGATGCATGCGATCCAGCCGCAAGGGCGGTCGTTCTCGTACCTCGCGCTCGTCTTCACGTGGTACTCGGCGCTGCGGCGTCTCGGTGTGGACGTCGACGTCGTCGCGGCAGGGAGCGAGCTCTCGCCTTATCGAGCGGCCTTCGTCCCGAGCCTACCGCACGTGAGCGAGCGGGCCGCGAGGGCGTTCGCGGCGTTCGACGGCGTCACGGTGTTCGGCGTGCGCACGGGCGCCAAGACGGAGAGCTTTCAAATCCCGCCGACGTTGCCGCCGGGGCCGTTGCAGCAGTTGTTGCCGATAAAGGTTGCACGCGTTGAGAGTCTGCGCCGGGGCCTCGTGCGCGAGGTTGTGTGGGGAAATCGGCGCCATGCGTGCGGCACGTGGGCGGAGAGCGTCGAACCGGGGGAAGGCCTCGGCGTGCTCGCGGCGTTCGCGTCGGGAGCGCCGGCGTTGGTGCGCAAGGGCAAGCGGTCGTACCTGGCGGTTTGGCCATCGCGCGAATTGGCGTTCGACGTCGCACAGGATGCGCTCGACCAAGCTTGTGTCGCGACGACGGTCCTACCGGAAGATGTGCGTGTGAGGCGGCGCGGCAACATCACGTTCGCGTTCAACTATGGAAGTGATTCGCGAATCGCGCCTGCGAAGATGAACGCGAGCTACGTTCTGGGCGCGCAGACGATCGGCGCTCACAACTTGTCCGCATGGAAAACATGATCGCCGTTCATCGATTTCCATTTCCGCGCGCGTCGAATCATGTGGATACAAATCGCAGCGCGCGACGAAAATATTTCAAGTGTTGACGTCACATCGAACCGCACTCATAAGCGATGAGGCAGTGTCAAGGCGCTGCTGGCGTTTCCAATCGCACTGATGTTGGGCGAACACACATCGCCAGACGCGTTCGGTTCGGCCGCCCAAAAAATCCGACTGGAAGAACGGAGTTCGGGAAATGGATTTGTTCGTCGCGGTAGGGGTGTTGTTTGCGATCGGGTACGGTGCGGGTTTCGGAGTCCGATCGCTGTCTGCGCACATGAAGGAGCTGCGCACCCGATACCGGCCGATGTCGTCCTTGCGCGATTTCGACTATCGCGAGGACCCGGCATGGACGCGCTGATCATCACGGTGCTGATCGTCGGTTCGGGTTTTCTGACCGGGTTCGTCGTGCGCGACAGGGCAGTCCGGCGCAAACGGCGGTTGGAACGGCGGCTTCTGGGCCTCTAATCGGGTTGAGAGCTTGGGATCAGGTGCGCCATAGTGCGCGCCCATGGACCTCGCCCAACCGCTTCCCTTTCGCTTTCAGCTTGCGACATTGCCGCCCGAGGCCGAACGGCTGCGCGGCGAGGTGAGGGCCTTCCTCGCCGAAGAGGTTGCCGCGATCGCCCCGGAACTTCGGGCACAGTCGTGGAGCGGGTTCAACCCGGAGTTCAGCCGCAAGCTCGGTGCACGTGGACTGATCGGTCTCACGTGGCCCAAGGCTTACGGCGGGCACGAGCGGTCGGCGCTCGAACGCTATGCCGTGATCGAGGAGTTGCTCGCGGCCGGCGCGCCGGTCGCCGCGCATTGGGTCGCCGACCGGCAGAGCGGGCCGCTGCTCTTGAAGTTCGGCACTGAGGAGCAGCGCAAGCGCGTGTTGCCCGGCATCGCCAAGGGCGAAACCTGCTTCGCGATCGGGATGAGCGAGCCGGACTCCGGCTCGGATCTCGCCAGCGTGCGCACGCGCGCGACGCGCACGAACGAGGGTTGGCGCGTGCGCGGGACGAAACTTTGGAGTTCGTGGGCGCACAAGGCGCAGTACATGATCGCCGTCTTCCGTACGGGCGACAGCGCCGATCAGCGGCAGATGGGGCTATCGCAGTTTCTGGTCGATCTTTCGCTGCCCGGCATTCACGTCCGGCCGATCGCCGATCTGACCGGTCACGAGCACTTCAACGAAGTGGTGTTCGACGATGCGCTCCTGCCGCTCGACGCGCTGATTGGCGCGGAGGGGCAGGGCTGGGCACAGGTGACGGCGGAGCTGGCGTACGAACGGTCGGGACCGGAGCGGTTCTTGTCGAGTATGATGCTCTTGAAGCAGTTGGTCGCGGCGGCCGGCCCGTCGCCGTCCGAGCGGGTGGCGATCGCGCTCGGTCGGCTGACTGCGCGCCTCCATGCGTTGCGGCGGTTGTCGCTGTCGGTGGCGACGCAGCTGCAGGCTGGCGCGAATCCCGCGCTTGAAGCGGCGCTGGTCAAGGACGTCGGCGCGGTGTTTGAGCAGGACATTCCCGAGATCGCGCACGACTTGTTCGGGCTTGAGCCGACGCCGGCGGCGGACGATCCGCTGAAGCGCGTTCAGGCGCAGCTGACGCAAACGGCGCCGTCATTCTCGTTGCGTGGCGGCACACGCGAAATCCTGCGCGGCATCATCGCGCGCGGCTTGGGGCTGAGGTGACCATGAGCGACACCGCCCACCTCATCCATGACGCCGCGCACCGGCTGTTTGCGCAGCACGTGACCACGGATCTGTTGCACCAGGTCGAGCGCGGCGCTTGGC
>QKCS01000166.1 GCA_003246795.1 Alphaproteobacteria bacterium | reverse complement strand
GCAAGGCCTCCGTACGTCTCGTCGCGATCGATCGTCTGACGAGCAATGGCTACGAGAGCTGGGTCTGGGACGGTCGCCAGGCGCATGGCGGCTGGGCGAGCAACGATCGCATCATCGTCGTCCGCCCGATCTCGGCCGACAGGGCGCTCCGCGTCTCGGACCGCATGACCGACCCGGCCCAGCGCGCCGAAGCCATGCAGCGGCTCGCGGCGTTCACGGCCGCCGACGAAACGCTCGCGCAAACCGGGACCGAAGTTTACCTGCCGGGCCTTGCCGCGCGCCTGGAGTGGCAGGGCAACAATGCGATCCTCGACCGCCTCAAGGCGAAAGGCCTTTCCGGCGAACGTTTGAAGACGGCGTTTCTGATCGAGCAATCGCGTATCAAGACGGCCTCCAGCATCGATGCGCACGAGGGGCGTCACGTTCTCGACAAGCTGGCCTTTCCCGGCAAGCTGGACAGCGAAGAACTCGAATTCCGCGCCAAGCTTTCGGAGGTCGTCTTCTGCGAGGAGCCGCGCATCGCTTTCGGTTCGATCCTGAACCCGAACATGGCCGATCCGACCTCGCCGCACGGCCGCGCCAACAAGCGTGTCGCTGCGGGCATCGTCCGTTGGATGGGCGCCCATCGTGCCGAGATCAACGGTATTGATCCCGCACGCCCTCTGCTCCGGCAGCTCGACATGCTCACCGACGATCAGATGCGCGAAGCGGTGCGCAGCATGGACCCGTGGGCGAAGGCGCTGTCGGTCGCTATGCGGCGTCCGCCTTCTCGCGCAGCTTGAACTTCTGGATCTTGCCCGTCGACGTCTTCGGCAGGTCGCAGAACACGATCGTGCGCGGCACCTTGTAGCCCGCAATGTGCTCGCGGCAGAACGTCATGATGTCCTCGGGCGTGGCATGCTTGCCCGACTTTAGTTCGATGAACGCGACGGGCGTCTCGCCCCACTTCTCGTCCTGTTTGCCGACGACGGCCGCGAGCCCAATCGCCGGGTGCTTCATCAGCACGTCCTCGACCTCGATCGACGAGATGTTCTCGCCGCCCGAGATGATGATGTCTTTCGACCGGTCCTTGAGCTGGATGTACCCGTCCGTGTGCCAAACGCCCAGATCGCCGGAATGGAACCAGCCGCCCTTGAACGCGGCTTGGCTCGCTTTCGGGTTCTTGAGATACCCTTTCATCACGACGTTGCCGCGGAAGAAGACCTCGCCCATGGTCTGCCCGTCGCGCGGCACGTCCTTCATCGTCTCCGGGTCCTTGACGGCCAGCGCCTCCAGTACCGGATAGCGCACGCCCTGGCGCGCCTTGATCCGCGCCCGCTCGTCCATCGGCAGCCTGTCCCATTCGTCGTGCCAGGCGTTGACGACCGCGGGCCCGTAGGTCTCGGTCAAGCCGTAGACGTGATGCACCTGGAACCCCGCTTCTTCCATGCGGGCGAGCGTGGCGGCCGGCGGCGGCGCCGCTGCCGTCATGAACTCGACCTTGTTCTTCAAATGCTTGCGCTCGTCGTCCGTCGCGTTGACCAGCATGCCCATCACGATCGGAGCGCCGCACATATGCGTCACGCCGTAGCGCGCGCAGGCGTCGAACATGTTCTTCGCGTTGACGCGGCGCAGACAGACATGGGTCCCGGCGACGACCGAAATCGTCCACGTGAAGCACCAGCCGTTGCAGTGGAACATCGGCAGCGACCACAGATAGACGGGATGCGCGCGAATGGACGCCGAAATCACGTTGCCGAGCGCGAGCAGATAGGCGCCGCGCGAATGGAACACGACGCCCTTGGGGTTGCCCGTCGTTCCGCTCGTGTAGTTCAGCGCGATCGCCTGCCACTCGTCGTCGGGCAGGGACCATTCGAAGTTCGGATCGCCGGTCTTCAGGAAATCCTCGTACTCCATCTCGCCGATGGTCTCGCCGCCGTCGAATTCCTGATCGTCGATGCCGATGACGAACGGTTTCGCCTTGCACTTCTTCAGCGCCTCGCGCGCGAGCGCCCCGAACTCCTTGTCGACGATGAAGGCCTTCGCTTCGCCGTGGTCCAGGATGAACGCAATCTCTTCCGCCGACAGGCGATAGTTGATGGCGTTGAGCACGCCGCCCATCATCGCGACGCCGTAATGCGCGTCGAGCATCGGCGGAATGTTCGGCGCCAGCACCGCGACCGTTTCGCCGAACTTCACCTTCCGCCGTGCCAGCGCCGAGGCCAGCCTGCGGCAGCGCGCGTAGAATTCCTCGTACGTGATCTTCTGGTTGCCGTGCAGGATCGCGACGTGCTTCGGGAACGTGAACGCCGCGCGCTCCAGGAACGACAACGGCGACAGGGACTGATAGTTCGCAGGGTTCTTATCCAGATCGCGCGTATAGGGATTCGAGGCGCCGCGCGCAGCGACCGTCGCGACCTTCGCAGGTCGCGCCTTTCCGTTCGCAGGTTTCGATCGGGACGCCGCCTTTGCCTTCTGTTTGGGCATGGCCTTGGCCGCGCGGCGCGGCTTTGCCTTCGTCGGTTTTGCCTTGCGAGCGCTTCCCATCGATCGTCCCCGGACGGCTGTTTTCTTGAATGACGGTGGCGGGAAGGTAGCGAACGCTCAGGCGACCGGCAACACGCCAGGCGACGAACCGACGCACGCGCGTGGCTCTGGCGTACGCGGCGGCAAATCGGATATGAGCTTGCGCCGCCGCCCATGTCCGCCCGCGTCACCTCCGCCGACTACGCCAAGATCGCGTCGCTGCTGTTGGGCGCGGCCATCATGCTACTTGCCAACGGCCTGCAGGGCACGCTGGTTCCGGTGCGCGCCGACGCCGAGGGCTTTTCCAACACCGCGCTTGGGCTCATGGGCTCCGCCTACTTTGCGGGCTTCGTCGCAGGTTGCATCCTTGGCCCGCGCCTGATCGAACGCTCAGGTCACATCCGCGCGTTCGCGGTGCTGGCGGCGCTAACCGCCGCCACGGTGTTGGCCCACGCCTTGGTCGTAAGCCCCCTTGCATGGAGCGTGTTCCGCGCAGGGGTCGGGTTCTGCGCCGCCGGCATGTTCACGGTGCTGGAAGGTTGGCTCAACCAGCAAGCGACGAACGAAATCCGCGGTCGCATTTTCACGACATATGCCACGTTGAGCAATTTGGCGCTCCTCGGCGGGCAATACTTGTTCACGCTTGGGCCGCTGCGGTCGTTCGAGCTGTTCTCGGTCGTGGCCATGCTGACGATGCTGTGTCTCGTCCCGATTGGCATGACGCGCCAGGTCGAGCCGCCGCGCGTCGGCGTCGCAAAGCTGCGCCTCAAGCGCCTCTACAACCTGTCGCCCGTCGGCGTGATCGGCGCGGTCGCCGTTGGCCTCGCCAGCGGCGCGTTTTGGTCGCTCGCGCCCGTTTATGCCCACGACCGCGGCCTTTCGGGCGGCGGCATCGCGATGTTCATGGCGGTCGTCATTCTCGGCGGCGCGATGG
>QKCS01000046.1 GCA_003246795.1 Alphaproteobacteria bacterium | reverse complement strand
TGGCCTTAGTTAACGACTTCGCAACGACGTCTGAGGCACTTGAGAGGATCGCACGCGTCCTCTGAAGGCGGCATGGCGGCTGCCGCCGGGATGGACCCGCGACCAACGGGGTTCTCGATGAGCGAGATGCAATCGGCTTTCGGCGTCTTCGGTTCGACCGAGCGCGTTCCGCTTCTGCCTGAAGAATCGAACGGCTGGCGCGATGCGGCCGTGACGACGCTGAAACGCTTGATCGCCCGCACCTTCGGCCTCTCTCTCATCGTCGGCGCAATCGGCGCCGCCGTCGCGATTGCCACCTACGCGCCCACCGACCCGAGCTGGAACAACGCAACCGGCGCGACAGCGCAGAACGCTCTCGGCATCTGGGGCGCGAACGTCGCCGACACGATTTGGCAGAGCATTGGCGTCGTCGCATGGTTCAGCGTCGTGCCGCCGCTCGCTTGGGGGCTTTGGCTTGTCGATGGCCGCATCGGCCTGCGGCTGATTCTTCGCTTCGCGTCGTGGACGCTGGCGATGCTGGGGCTCGCAACCTTCGCCGCGCTCTTCCCTCAGCTCTTCGCCGGAACCGCACAGACCGGCATGGGCGGCACGTTCGGCGATCTCCTGCTGCCTCTGCTCGCCGCAAAGCTCGAGTCCTTCGGCGTCCCGACGCCCGCCGCCGTCGGCGCGATCGCCTGCGGCGTGACGGGATTGATGGTCTACGTCCTCTCGCTCGGCATGAATCCGCTGAAGCTCACGCTGCCTGCCCTTCCCTGGGACGCGATCGGCGCATCCATCGGCGGCGCAATCGCCGCGTTCGGCCGCGGCCTCGCGCGACCCTTCCGCCGCACCAGCGTCCGCATCGCGCGGCGGCGCGAACCGCGCATGATCGACGACGATCTCGAAATCGTCGATGAGGAAGACGATGACGAGGACGATGAGGAAACGCCGACGCGCCAGATGCGTGTGCTGCGGGCGCCGCCGAAGAAGGCCGGCGGCGTGCGCGAACGCCGCGAAGCGCAGCAACGCTTGAGGCTCGAGGAACTCGAGTACGAGCTCCCGGCGCTCAACCTTCTCGAGAAGAACAAGAGCAGCCAAACCGTTTCGACGGAATCCGACGAGACCCTGGAGCAGAACGCCCGCATGCTCGAAAGCGTGCTTGCCGATTTCGGCGTGCGCGGACAGATCACGCAGGTGCGCCCCGGTCCCGTCGTCACGCTCTACGAGTTCGAACCCGCCGCCGGCATCCGCTCCAGCCGCGTGATCTCGCTCGCTGACGACATCGCCCGCTCGATGAGTGCGGTCTCCGCGCGCGTCGCCGCGGTCCCCGGTCGCAACGTCATCGGCATCGAACTGCCGAACCAGCGCCGCGAAAAGGTGGTGCTGCGCGATCTGCTGTCCACGCCCGAATACGAGAACGGAAACATCGAACTCATGCTGGCGCTCGGCAAGAACATCGGCGGCGAACCCGTCGTCGCCGACCTCGCGCGCATGCCTCATCTCTTGATCGCGGGCACCACAGGCTCCGGCAAGTCGGTCGCGATCAACACGATGATCCTGTCGCTGCTCTACCGGCTTTCGCCGCAGCAGTGCAAATTGATCATGATCGATCCGAAGATGCTGGAACTGTCGGCCTATGACGGTATCCCGCATCTGCTCTCGCCCGTCGTCACCGATCCGAAGAAGGCGATCGTCGCGCTGAAGTGGACGGTGCGCGAGATGGAGGACCGCTATCGCCGCATGTCGAAACTCGGCGTGCGCAACATCGGTGGCTACAACGAGCGCATCGCCCGCGCGAAGGCGAAAGGCGAAACGCTGAAGCGCACGGTGCAGACGGGCTTCGACGCCCAGACCGGCGAGCCCGTGTACGAGGAAGAAACGCTGCCGCCTGACCACATGCCCTACATCGTCGTGATCGTCGACGAAATGGCCGACCTGATGATGGTCGCGGGCAAGGACATCGAAGCCGCCGTTCAGCGCTTGGCCCAAATGGCGCGCGCCGCGGGGATCCACATCATCACCGCGACGCAGCGCCCGTCGGTCGACGTCATCACCGGCACGATCAAGGCGAACTTTCCGACCCGCATTTCGTTCCAAGTCACTTCGAAGATCGACAGCCGCACGATCTTGGGCGAACAGGGCGCCGAACAGCTGCTCGGCCAAGGCGACATGCTATACATGGAAGGCGGCGGCCGCATCCGCCGCGTCCACGGCCCCTTCGTCTCCGACGGCGAAGTCGAAGCCGTCGTGAACTTCCTCAAAGCGCAAGGCGAGCCCTCGTATCTCGACGCCATCACCGAAGAGCCCGACGAACCCGACTCCTCGATGCTCATCGACGGCGAAGGCGAGGGTTCGGGCGACGACCTCTACGACCAAGCCGTGGCGATCGTCGCGCGCGACCGCAAGGCGTCGACGTCCTACATCCAGCGCCGCTTGCAGATCGGCTACAACCGCGCCGCGCGCATCATCGAAAAGATGGAAGAAGAAGGCGTCGTTTCGGAGCCGAACCATTCCGGCAAACGCGAAGTCCTGGTCGGCGATCATTCGGGCCGCGACGACTGACGTTAGTGCTTGTGCTGCGTCGCGTCGAATGCGGCCGCCAGTTCCGCCAGCATCTCGCCCGGCCAACGGACGTCGTTGAATCCCGGCACGCCGAGTTCCCGCAGCACGTCCTTGAACTCGATGTTTACGCGCTCGAACATGTCGCGCGTTCGTTTCACGCGCCGCTCGACCGCCGCGAAACCGACGTCTTCCGGATGAGCGGCTTCATAGGCCCAATCGCGAACCGCCCGCATCACGCGCATGTAGTCGTTCACCTCGCGCGAAAGCTCGGCGGTCAGGGCATAACCGTAGAGCCCGGTCAGGGTCGGGAACGCCCGGAAGGCGTGATCGACGGCATCCGCCGCGCGCACGCGCGCGGGTCCGATTGGCGTCCGCACGTATCTGAGAAGCGCCTCGCCGAATGCAACGTGAAGCAGCAGCAGCTCCTGCCCGAAATTCTGCCGCGCAGGCCGCCAGCGCCGCGCCTGTCGCCAGTCGATCACGACCGGAATAAGGATCGAAAACACCAGTGCGGCAAGAATGAACCCGCCGATCTCCGCGACGAAATTCTGGAAGAAGCCCTCGGTCATGCCCCAAGGCCCGTTCGGATCGAACAGCAGTTTTTCGATGCGCTCGTCCATCAATCCCCCTCGATTCCGCCACCCCAAGGCTCTCAATCATTTAACCGCGGCACGGCGGTTTCATGCTAGTCTGAACGGCGTTCAAAGGCCCGTTTGACCCGCTCCGCTGATCTTCTTTTTGACACAGTCGCCGAATAGAGGCTTCGACCCCATGTCAGAGCTCGCGCCGAAACTTATGCGAACCTTCGCCCTTGCCGTCGCCGCCGTCGTCCTCATCCTGACGCAAGCGCACGCCACCGCGCTGAAGCCGAAAGACGTGAGCGACCTGAACAAGATCTC
>QKCS01000279.1 GCA_003246795.1 Alphaproteobacteria bacterium | reverse complement strand
GGTTGTTCATGCGGAAGAGGCAGGCTTCCAGAATGTCGCCGCCGACATTGTCGAAATAGACGTCGATGCCCTTGGGCGCGGCTTCCTTCAGCGCGCCGCCGACGGCTTGCGCCTTGTAGTCGATGGTCGCGTCGAAGCCGAGCTCCTTACGCAGCCAGGCGCACTTGTTCTGTCCACCGGCGACGCCGACGACCCGGCAGCCTTTGATCTTCGCGATCTGACCGACGAACGTGCCGACCGATCCCGCGGCGGCGGAGACGACGACCGTTTCACCGAGCTTCGGCTTGCCGACGTTCAAGAGGCCGAAATAGGCGGTGAGGCCCGCGACGCCGTAGACGCTCAAGAGGTGCGAGAGCGGTTCGCGGCGTTCCACCTTCTGCGCATGACGCGCGGGCAGGACCGCGTATTCCTGCCAGCCCGTGTCGGCGAACACGAGGTCGCCTTGCTTGAAGCCCGGCGCGCGCGCTTCGACGACTTCGGCGATCGCGCCGCCGGCCATCACCTGCCCCGCCTCGATCGCCGCGCGGTAAGTCGCGCCTTGCATCCAGGCGCGGTTCGCGGCGTCGAGCGAGATCAGCTTCACTTTGACGAGCAGGTCGCCGTCTTTCGGCGCGGGCATCGCCGCCTCGGCCAGACGGAAGTGCTGGGGGCCGAGTTTGTCTTTCGGCAGTTCGACGATGTGGATCTGCCGGTTCCTGCCGCTCATGTTCCCTATCCTTCGAATGCCTTGCGCAATGCCTTGCCGGCTTCGGCAATCGCTTCGCGCGCGGTCGGGACGACGCCCGACATGTTGAAGAAGCCGTGCACCATGCCGGGGTAGTCAACGTAGATCGCGGCGACGCCCGCGCGGTTCAGCTTGTCGGCGTACGCCTTGCCTTCGTCCTTCAAGGGGTCGTAACCCGCGGTCACGACGTAGGCTTTCGGCACGCCCGCGACGTCGGCGGCCGCCAGCGGCGACAGGCGCCAATCGTTCACGTCCTGCCCTTCGGTCAGGTATTGGTCGAAGAACCAGTCCATCGTGTTCTTTTCGAGGAAGTAGCCTTCAGCGAAGGACTTGATCGACTCGGTGTTCGCGCGCGCCTGCGTCGTCGGATAGATCAGCAGCTGATAGATGAGGCGCGGGCCGCCCTTCTTCGCCATCAGACAGACGACGGCGGCGAGGTTGCCGCCGGCGGAGTCGCCCGCGACGGCGATGCGGTTCGGGTCGATGCCGAGGGTGGCCGCGTTCTGTTCCACCCACTTTGTCGCGGCAAAACAATCGTCGACCGCGGCCGGAAACTTGTGCTCGGGCGCCAGTCGATAATCGACGGCGACGACGCGCGCGCCCGCTTCGTTCGCGAGCGAACGGCAGAGCGCATCATGCGTGTCGAGATCGCCGATGACGAAGCCGCCGCCGTGGAAGAATACGATGCCGGGCAGCGCCGCCGCGCCGCCGGCGACGGGCGTGTAGATCCGCAATCTGATCTGCCCCGCGGGACCCTGCATCGTCAGGTTTTCGATCTTGCCGATCGCGCCGCCTTGCGGCTCCAGCGTCTGGGACATTGCGCGATAGAGTTCGCGCCCCTGCGCGGGCGGCACCTCCCACAATTTCGGCATGGGGTTGGCCGCCATCTGATCGAGAAGGCCTTGGACAATCGCGTCGAGCGTCATCGGTGGGTTATCCATGTTTTCTTTTGCCGCGGCATCAAATAGGCGCCGCCCGGCGTGTGCAAGCGTTTCCCGTTCAACCGGGAAGGTCACTCAACAACTACGACGGGATCGCCGACAGCAACGTCGCCCGGCGTTAACACTTTGCAGCTGACGCCGCCTCGCCAGTCGGGCGCAAGCGCCGCGCGCAAGCCTTGCGAAGCCGCGTCCATGCGACTGCAGGGCTCCGTCTCTTCGCAGACCTCGAGCTCGACGCCGCCGATCTTGAAGCGTGCGCCGACATGCTTCGCACCGTCGAGCCCGTCGACAAACAGGTTCGCGCGCCGGGTCGTCCAGGGCAACGCCTTGCCGTGTTCGCCGCACGCCGCGTCCCAATCGGCTTTGGCGATGACCGTTACCTGACGGCCGGGCGCCGCGCCGCGCGCATCGCCCACGATCCCGCGGTCGAGACTGACGCCGACCCGCTTCAGTTCCTCCATCGGCGCATAAGGTCTTGCCTTGCGCGCGATGCCGAGGAGTTTGCCGCTCATATCACGATCACGTCTTCGGACGGCGCCTTGGCATAGAGCGCCTCGACCAGTTTGGCGCGCCGGTCCAACGTCGCGCGCTGGTTGACGTAGCCCTTGTCCGTGATCTCGTGTCCGTCGATCGACGGCGGCTCCGTCATCAGGATTATGCGCTGCACCTTGTTGGACGACCCGCCAGCCGTCTTGTTGTGCTTGCGCATGCGGTCGCGCACGAAGTCGACGACGGCTTTCGAACGCAGGATCTCGTCCGGAGTCGAGAGGTTCGCGTCGTCGCAGATTTCGCGGGCGCCCCCCATGTTGTGCCAGGCGAGGATCGCGACGTATTCCTTGTCGAGGCCCGCGACCACGCAGTCCTGGATCAGCGGCGAGACGGCCGCTATGACGCCGGCCCGCAAGGTGCCGACCGAAACCCAAGTGCCGGACGAAAGCTTGAAGTCCTCGGTCACGCGGCCGTCGAAGATGAGCCCCTTCGCCGGTTCGTGCGGATCGACGAACTTCGCTGCGTCGCCGAGTTTGTAGAAGCCCTCTTCGTCGAACGCGGCTTCGGTGAGGTCCGGGCGGTTCAGGTAACCGGGCGTGACCGTCGGGCCCTTCACGCGGACTTCGAGCTTTTGTCCGTTGGGCACGAGCTTCAGCGTGATGCCCGGAAGCGGCAGGCCGATCAGGCCCACGCGTTCGGTCAGCCAGTGCACGACGGTAATGCCTTGCGTCTCCGTCGCGCCGTACATCGTCGTCAACGCGATGCGGTGACCCGTCGATTTGATCGCGAGCGCCTGCATGCGGTCGTAAAGATCGTCGGAGAGCGTCGCGCCGCCGTAGCCCATGTAGCGCAGCTTGGCGAAGAACTTGTCGCGCAAGGCCTCATCGCGTTCCATTGCGTCGGCGAGCATCGTGAAGGCGATCGGCGCGGAGCCGAAAACGAGCGGCGAAATTTCCCGCAGGTTTCTCATCGTCTCGTCGAACATGCCGGGAATCGGCTTGCCGTTGTCGAGATAGACCGTGCCGCCCGCGTTCAAATTGCCGTTGAAGCCGATGTTGCCCGCGGAGATGTGGTTCCACGGCATCCATTCGAGGCTCTCGGGGACCTCGTCGGGATCGGGCGGCTCCGAGCGCAGCGACTCCTGCCCGGCCACGACGGCGCACATCATGCCGTGTGTTTGAATGACGCCCTTCGGCATGCCGGTCGAGCCGGACGTGAAGAGGTATTTCGCAACCGTCGCGTGGTCGATCCGATCCATCGACGCCCGAACGGCCGGGCCTGCGTTCGTTTGCAGCAGGCTCTC
>QKCS01000020.1 GCA_003246795.1 Alphaproteobacteria bacterium | reverse complement strand
CCAGCGCTCGTGCACCCAGACCTCGCCGTCGCGCAGGCTCGTCTTGATCGCGACGAAGTCGGAAATGTGGTCCCGGACGTGCTGCTGCACCGTGTTGGACGGCTTCAAGTTGGCGCAAATCTCAGCCCAGACCTTGTTCCACGGCCGATTGACCTGCGACTCGAGATAGCGCCGCAACGGCGCTAGGTTTTCGTTGAGATACTTGCCGCCCCCGCGCAAGAGCGCGTCTCGCTTCATGCCGACTTTCGACAACGCGGCATCGTCGTCGCGCACGGTCTTGGCCCTGCGCAACTTGCCCCCGCCGCAGCGGGGTCGTTCGACGATGACTTTCGGCATGTCGCCGCGCATCACGAGTCTGCTTTCCAAAAAAAAGGGCGCGGCTTATGACGCCGCGCCCCGTTGTAGTCAAGTGACAAGCGAACGTCAGGCCGCTTTCTTCGTCTCCGGCTTGAAGCGGCCATAGAACGTTTCGCCCTTTTCCGCCATGTCGCGGAGCAAACGGCCCGGCAGGAAGCGCTTGCCGTACTTCTGGGCTAGCCGGTCGCATTCCTCGACGAAGGTCTTCGCGCCAACCGTGTCGATCACCGAAAGCGGCCCGCCGGTATAGGGCGCAAAGCCCCAGCCCAGAATCGCGCCGACGTCCGCTTCGCGCGGATCGGTGACGACGTTCTCTTCGAAGCAGCGCGACGCCTCGATCGCCTGACGATAGATGAAGCGCTTGCGCAGCTCCTCGACATAGTCGGGCGTCGTCGACGTGACCTTGAACTTCACGATGTCCTTCAGGCCCGGCCACAGGCGCTTCTTGCCCTTGCCGCCTTCCGGATAGTCGTAGAAGCCCTTCAAGTTCTTGCGCCCATAGCGGCCGAGCTTGGCCACCATCGTCTCGATCAGCGTGTCCGCCGGACCCGCCTCGTACTTGGCGCCCAAGTCCTTTTTCGTTTGCTCCCGCACCTTGTAGGCGAGGTCGAGTGCGACGTCGTCGGCGAGCTCCAACGGCCCGCGCGGCATGCCGGTCATGCGGCCCACGTTGTCGATGATCGCGGGCGCGATGCCTTCGGCCAGCATCTCCTGCCCCTCGGCCACATAGGTGCCGAAGCACCGCGAGGTGTAGAAGCCGCGCGAATCGTTGACCACGATCGGCGTCTTCTTGATCGCCTTCACGTAGTCGATCGCCATGGCGAGCGCGTAGTCGCCCGTCTTCTTGCCCATGATGATCTCGACGAGCTGCATGCGGTCGACCGGCGAGAAGAAGTGGATGCCGATGAAGTTCTCCGGCCGCTCGCTCGCCTCGGAAAGGCCCGTGATCGGCAAGGTCGACGTGTTCGAACCGAAGACCGCCTTGTCCGTGATCTGGGCTTCCGCCTTCTTCGTCACTCCCGCCTTCACCTCGCGGTTCTCGAACACCGCTTCGATGATGAGGTCGCAACCCTTGAGGTCGTCGTAGTTGGTCGTCGGCTTGATGAGGCCCAGAACTTTCGCCTTTTTGTCTTCCGTGGCGCGGCCCTTGGAGATCTGCTTGTCGAGCAAACCGACCGAGTAGGCCTTACCCTTGTCGGCGGCCTCCTGCGTCGTATCGAGCAGAACGACCTCCATGCCGGCCTGCGCCGACACATAGGCGATGCCGGCGCCCATCATGCCGGCGCCAAGCACGCCGAGCTTCTTGACCTGCGTGGCCGGCACGTTCGCCGGACGGCGTGCGCCCTTGCCAAGATCCTGCATGGAGAGAAACAGCGAACGGATCATGTTCCGCGACGCCGGATCCATCATGAGTTTGGTGAAGTAGCGGGACTCGATGCGAAGACCCGCATCGATCGGAACTGCCAAGCCTTCATAGACGCAGGACAAGATGTAACGCTGCGCCGGGTAGTTATTGTACGAATTCTTGCGATAGAGCGCGTTGCCCATCGTGAATACGGTCGACGCACCCTTGTCGTTCGGCTTGCCGCCCGGAACCTCGAAGCCCTTCTTGTCCCAAGGCTGCACCGGATCCGGCGTCTCCTTGATCCAACGCTTCGCCTCGACAATCAGCTGGTCGGCCGGCACGACCTTGTGCACGACCTTCTGCGCCGCCGCCGTCTTCGGATCGAGCGACGTGCCCTGCATGATGAGGCCGAGCGCGTTCTGCGCGCCCATCAGACGCGGCAGACGCTGCGTCCCGCCGCCGCCCGGCAACAGGCCCACCTTCGACTCGGGCAGACCGAGTTGAATCCGCGGGTTGTCTGCGACGACGCGGTAGTGACAGGCGAGCGTCACTTCAAGGCCGCCGCCCAGCGCGAGCCCATTGATGGCCGCCACGACCGGCTTGCCGCACGTCTCGAGTTTGCGGAAGAGCTGGTTGAACACCACCATGCTCTCGTACTGCGCCTTGACGCGCTCCTCGTGCGACTTCGGCGCGCCGCCACCGGCGGCAGCCCCCTCCATCTCGTCGAGCGCCGCACCCGCGCAAAAGCCGTTCGCCTTGCCCGAGGTGATGATCGCACCCTTGATCGAGGCGTCGCTTGCGATCTTCTCGATCGCGGCGCCCAGATCGCGCATCGCGATGCTGGACAGCACGTTCATCGTCCGATCCGGGTCGTCCCACGTCAGCGTGACGATCCCGTCGGAATCCTGATTCCACTTGAAGACTTTGAGTTCCATAGGTCCGTTTCCTTGTGATGCGGGATCGCTTAAACGCGCTCGATGATCGTGGCCGTGCCCATACCGGCGCCGACACACAGCGTGACGAGCGCCGTGTTCAGGTTCCGCCGCTCCAATTCGTCGAGCACGGTGCCGAGGATCATGGCGCCGGTGGCGCCCAACGGATGCCCCATCGCGATCGCACCGCCGTTCACGTTGACCTTCTCGTGCGGGATGTCGAGTACCTTCATGAACCGCATCACGACGGAGGCGAACGCTTCGTTCAGCTCGAAGAGGTCGATGTCCTTCGTCGTCATGCCGGCTCGCTTCAGCACCTTCTCGGTCACGAGCGCGGGGCCCGTGAGCATGATGCAGGGTTCCGACCCGATCGACGCGAACGCGCGGATGCGCGCGCGCGGCTTCAAGCCCTGCGCCTTGCCCGCTTCCTTCGTGCCCAGCAATACGGCCGCCGCGCCGTCGACGATGCCCGACGAATTGCCCGCGTGATGCACGTGGTTGATCTGCTCGACCTCCGGATAGCGCTGCTGCGCGACGGAATCGAACGCGAACTCGCCCGGCATCGCGAACGAGGGCTGCAACGCGGCCAGCGACTGCATCGACGTCTCGGGCCGCATGTGCTCGTCCCTCTCCAGGATCGTAAGGCCGTTGATGTCCTTGACCGGCGTCACCGATTTCGAGAAGTAGCCGTTCTTCCACGCATTCGCCGCGCGCTTCTGGCTTTCGACGGAATAGGCGTCGACGTCGTCGCGCGAGAAGCCGTCGAGCGTCGCGATCAGATCCGCGCCGATGCCTTGCGGCGTGAAATAGCTCTTGATCGCGATCGTGGGGTCC
>QKCS01000263.1 GCA_003246795.1 Alphaproteobacteria bacterium | reverse complement strand
GACGTGAACCAATCGCGGCGGCCACGCTTGCAGCAGATGCTACGGCTGTCGTCGGGGCCGGTGCGGCAGACGCGATCGGGCACGACGCGACCGCCGATACGGCGGCAATCGCGGCGTGCGGTGAAGAAGTCGCGGCTGCCCTTCTTGCAGCAGATCGTTTCGGCATGGGCGACGCCGACGCCCGTGCCCGGGATCGCCACCGGTCCCAAATATAAGAAGGCCGCCATCAGACACAGCCCGGCGGCCGATAAGATATTTCGCATGCTTTCTCTCTCCCTTCACGCGTTTCGCACCGGCGGCCTTCTCCCGCACGGCCAGGGACGCAGGGCGCGCACGCTGGGAGCGGCGCGATGAACCTCACCTGAATGGCCGCGCGCGACGCGCGAAGCTGCACCGCGTCAACGCACCAGAACGCGAATTCCCGCACGCCTGTGCGCGATGAACACCGGCGGGCGTGCCGCGTGCGCGTTTTTCGTTCATCTGTTCGTTCATGTGTTCTCGTGCGCCGAATGCAGCCGCACGATCATGTCGAGCTGAATGGCTGCGCCCCGAGAGCTTTGGGGTCACAGTGGATTGTTCACCAATCTCTCGCGTGTGCCGCGGGCATCTCGCGCCGGGGCGCGGCTTGTGGCAGATTGACCGGGCTTGAGCGGTCTTCGAGGGGGGAAATCTGTGCTCGATGGGTTCGAACGCGCGCTGTTCGCCGCGCGGATGCCGATTCTCCTGGTGCTGCTGGGCGTCACTGTCTGGTGCGTCTGGGTTGCGCAATTCCTGACCTTCGACGCGGATCTCGAGCGGCAGCTGCCGCGCGATCACCCGTATGCACAGACCGCGCTTGACTACAAAGAAAAGATCGCGGGCCTGAACAGCGTGCAAGTCGTCGTGGAGACGACGAAGGGCAGCATCTGGACGCCGTCGTTCCTGAAGACGCTGAACGACGTGACGCAAGAGCTCATCTACATGCCCAGCGTGTCGCGCGAGTCGGTGACGTCGCTGTGGACGCCGAACACGTTCATCTACGAGGCGACCGAGGCAGGGGTCGAAGGGCGCCAGCTGATTCCGGCGACGATGACGCCGGATGCGCTGACCGCCGCCGACGTCGCGCTCGTTCGCGCGGACGCGTTCAAGGGCGGCTATCGCGGGAAGCTGTTCGGGCTGGACGGCAAGGCGGCGATGATCCACGCGTCGATCCTGCCCCAGATGCCCGACGGCAAGGCGCCCGACCTGATCGCCGTCGCCAACGAGCTGGAGTCGAAGATCCGCGGCAAGTTCGAGGCGGGCGACGTCAAGATCCGCATCATCGGTTTCACGAAGTTCGTCGGCGACATCGCGAACGCCGCGTTCGACGTTCTGACGTTCTTCGCCATCGCGTTTGTGCTGAGCGCGCTCGCGCTTTGGTACTATTCGCGCTCGCTCGCGCTGACGCTGATCACGGTGCTGTGCTCGGCCGCGTCGATCGCCTGGCTGCTCGCGATCGTGCACATGGCGGGCCTGCGCCTGCATCCGTTGGGCCTCGTCATTCCGTTTCTAATTTACGTCATCGGCGTCAGTCACGGCGTGCAGCAGATCAACCGCTTCCTCGCCTCGGTCGCCAAGCGCGGCCACACGCCCCTGGAGGCCGCGCGCCGCACGTTCCGCCGCCTACTGGTGCCGGGTCTGTTCTCGATCGTCACGGTGCTCGCGAGTTTCGCGGCGATCCTGCTCTTGCCGATTCCGTTCGTGACCGACCTTGCCGTCATCGCGCTCATCGGTGTCGCGCTCAAGATCGTGTCGAACCTCGTGATGCTGCCGCTCGCGATGAGCTACGTCAGGTTCAGCGCGCAGGCGGTCGAACGCCAGCGCGTGCTTTTGATGGCGCGCCAGCGCTTCATGGCGGCCTTTTCGCGCGACGCGCGGCCGTTGCCCGCGCTCGTCGTGCTCGTGCTGAGCGCGGGGCTCGGCGCGACCGCCGTGTGGAACGCGCTCGACGTCGGCGTCGGGCACAAGCGCCCCGGCGCGCAGGAATTGTGGGAGAGCTCGCGCTTCAACGTGGACGCCGCCGCCATCGCGCGGAACTTCGACCTCGATCTCGACAGCTTCGTCATCGTCACCGTCGCGCCGGTCGACGCGTGCGTCGACTACAACGTGATGGCGCTGATCGAACGCTTCGGCGTCGCGATGCGCGGGGTCGACGGCGTGAAGTCGGTGATGTCGCTGCCCGAGGCGTCGCGCTTCGTCTATTCGATCGTGCAGGAGGGCAACCTCAAATGGCGCGTGTTGCCCAAGGCGCCCGACGTGCTCGCGGTCGCGACCGGCGCGATCTCGGACACGACGGGCCTGCGCAACGCCGACTGTTCGCTCATGCCGCTCGCCGTCTATCTGACCGACCACCGCGACGAGACGCTGCGCCGCGTGTCGGCTGCGGCCGAGGCGTTCATCGCGCAAAACAAGATGCCGAACGTGACGTTCCGCCTGGCCACGGGCAACGGCGGCGTGCTGGCGGCGATCAACGACGCGGTGCGCGAGGCGCGGGTGACCGCGCCGCTGCTCGTCTTCGGGATCATCGCGATCCTGGTGTTCGCCGCGTATCGCGACTGGCGCGCGGTGCCGTGCTGTCTCGCGCCGTTGGGCCTCGCGAACGCGCTCGGCCTTTGGCTGCTGTCGTGGCTCGGCATCGGGCTCACCGTGACGACGTTGCCCGTGTTCGTGCTCGCGGCCGGCATCGGCGTCGCCTTCGGCCTTTATCTCTACGAGCGGATCGAGGCGCATCTGCGCGAAGGCGCGGCGATGGACGAGGCCTTCGCGCTCTCGATGCGCGAGGAGGGGGCGGCGATCGTCTACACCGCGCTGACGCTTGCGCTCGGCGTCGGCTGCTGGGCGTTCTCGGGCCTGAAGTTCCAGGCCGACATGGGTTGGCTGTTGGCCTTCCTCGTGCTCGCGAACGCGCTCGCCGCCGTCACCGTCCTTCCCGCCATGGCCGTCATCCTCGACCGGATATTGCCGCGCCGGCGATGACGAGCCGGCTGCGCCAGCCGTTCAGATCCGAGGGGCGACAATGAAGGTCGGAGCCATCGCATCGCTGGCGGCCATCGTCCTGACCGTCATCGCAGGCGTTCGCGTCGCACAGGGGGATCATTGACAGTCCCGACGCCCAGCTCATCATTCGTGCGCTAAACGCTTTCCATGAGTCGCTTCTTCATGAGGTCGATTGGGATGGATTAGCCGAGGTTTATCGGCTGGTCGCCATTCCGGGTCTTCGGTTGCCCGTCTCGGTTCGCATAACGCAATGGCCAACCGGAAACGCTGCGGCGACCGTTCGATCCATGGGACTGACCGACAACCTTGAATGGGAGGTCCCCGTGTCAGCGCAGGACCTGCAGGCGTTAAGAGATGCGCTATCCCATATCGACTTCTGGAATCTGCCGACCACGGTGCATCGCGCAACGCCCGACGGGACCGGCGACATGCAGGTTTGCGGTGATGGAACGCTGGATGTCG
>QKCS01000236.1 GCA_003246795.1 Alphaproteobacteria bacterium | reverse complement strand
AGGTTGGCGCGTTCGGCAGAGAGAATGTCCACGAACGGGTTGCGGCCGACGACGCCGCGCATGCTGGAGATCATAATGGGTTCCAGCCGCTGCCTCGCGACTGCTTCCGTCGCGACGGCACGGTAGTATTTGAGTGCATCAACGATACGGTACCGCGCGAAGGCGTCGATCACGATGCGCTTCCGATCGGAAGTGATCACCTCCTCCGCATCGGTCGCGTCGATCTCCAGAATGCGTTTGTCGAAGAACAGTACCGTCTGCCACGGCGCCTTCAAGCCGAGTCCGGGCTCGGTTACCGTCCGTACGGGATCGCCGAACTGCGTGATCAGCGCCTGTTCCGTCTGCTTGACGATGAAGAAGCTGTTGAAGGCCGCGAACAGGACGATCGCGAGGACGACGGCGATAACGGCGAACAAATTGCGCATGGATCAGTTCCCCCCTGCCGGCGCGCCCTGAGAGGCCGGTGCCTCGCGCGTCGACCGCCTGAGTTCGGGCAAGGGCAAGTACTGAACGACGCCGCTCTTGGTTTCGATGATGATCTTGTTCGTGCCGCCCAGAACGCGCTGCATGGTGTCGAGGAACATGCGTTGACGCGTTACGTTGCGCGCGCCCCGATACGAATCGAGGATCGAAATGAAGCGCTGTGCGTCGCCCTGCGCCTCCGTGACTACCTGCTGTTTGTAGGCTTGTGCGCCCTGCTCGATCTTCGCCGCTTCGCCGCGCGCTTGCGGGACGATCGTGTTGGCGTATTCCTGCGCCTGATTCTGCTTCTTTTCCTGGTCGGCGCGCGCCGCTTGCACGTCGCGAAACGCGTCGATGACCTGGGCCGGCGGATCGGCCGCTTTGAGCTGCACGCGCAGGACCGTGACGCCGGCCTTGTACTCGTCGAGCGTCGCCTGCATCAGCGTGCGCACTTGGTCTTGGATTTCACCGCGCTGCTCGGCCAGGGCATCGTCGATCGGCCGCCTGCCGATAATCTCGCGCATCGAACTTTCGGCGACGGCCTTAATCGTGTTCTCGACGTCGTCAACCTCGAACAGATAGTCCTTGGCGCTCAGAATCTTCCACACGACGACAAAATCGATATCGACGACGTTTTCGTCGCCCGTGAGCATCAGGCTCTCGACCAGCATGTCGACGGATCGCGTGGCCCCGCCCGTTTCCTCGCTGCGGAAGCCGATCTCGATTTGGTTTTCCTCCTCGACGTTCGGCCGATAGACCGTTTCGATCGGATATGGAAACCGCAAGTGCGGCCCCGGACTCAGCGTCTGAACGAAGGCGCCGAAACGAAGGACGACGCCCTGCTCGGCCGGTTGAACGATGTAGAAACCCGTGAACAGCCACAGCAGGAGCAACGCCGCGCCGCCGAAGATCACGATCACCGATCCCGGCGCCTGGTTCGGAAAATTCCGCTTCAACCACTCGCGCGCGCGACGGAGAACTTCGTCCATGTCGGGCGGACGAATGTTCGGGCCCTGCCCGCGGCCACCGCCGTTTTGCGGACCCGAGCCCCACGGACCGCGACCGCCGCCGCCCGGACTCCAACCGCCTCCACCGCCCTTATTGTCGTTCCAAGGCATTTCGTTCCTCTCGTCTCACCCATCGCCGGGGATTTTGCGGAACGGACGCGCCAATGCATGATGACCGTCAAAGGTCATCGGCACATCCAACGAATCACACGACACAAACCACATTGGATGTACCGGCCAAGGCGGTTTATAAGTCCCTAAAGCCCACCCATGCAACGCGCCGCCGCCCCGCTGGACAGCGGGGAATTCTATCCTATGTGGAGCGTGAGGAACCCGGGTCAAGAGCCCGAAACGACAGAGTTTTCCTATGCCGAACCTAACGTCGGAAAAGGTGCTTGCGGCGCTGCGATCGGTCGTCGATCCCGACACGAATAAAGACGTTGTGGCCTCCGGGCTTCTACAAGGCCTGAACGTGAAGGACGGCCACGTCAGCTTCGCCCTCGAAGTGTCGCCCGAAAGCGGCCGCGCCAAGGAACCGCTGCGTCTCGCAAGCGAAAAGGCGGTGCTCGCCCTCAAAGGCGCGCGCTCCGTCACCGCCGTGTTGACCGCACATCGCAGCGGCGCGGCGTCACAACCTCGGCGCGCAACGACGAACCCGCAGCCGCAAGCCGGTGCCCCGGAACGTCAAGGACCCGCTGGCGTGAAGGCCGTCATCGCCGTTGCAAGCGGCAAGGGCGGCGTCGGCAAATCGACCGTCGCCGTGAATCTGGCCGTCGCGCTCAACAGCCTCGGCCGCAAAGCGGGTCTCCTCGACGCCGACATCTACGGCCCGTCCGCCCCGCGCCTCTTGGGCCTCACGGGCAAGCCGACCTCGAAAGACGGCAAGCGCCTGCAGCCGATGGAAGCATGGGGCCTGAAGACGATCTCGATCGGCTCGCTGATCGACGAAGACCAACCGATGATCTGGCGCGGACCGATGGTGATGACCGCCCTGACCCAGTTGATTTACGACGTCGAGTGGGCGCCCCTCGACGTCCTCGTCGTCGACATGCCGCCAGGCACCGGCGATGCCCAGCTGACCTTGGCCCAGCGCGTGCCTCTGGCCGGCGCCGTGATCGTCTCGACGCCGCAGGACATCGCCCTTATCGACGCGCGCAAAGGCCTTGCGATGTTCAAGAAGACCCATGTCCCCGTATTCGGCATCGTCGAGAACATGTCGACGTTCGTCTGCCCGAACTGCGGACACGAGTCCCACATTTTCGGCCACGGCGGCGCAAGAGAGACCGCGGCAAAGCTCGGCACTGATTTCCTAGGCGAGATTCCGCTCGACATCGCGATCCGCGAAACCTCGGACGGCGGCACGCCGATCATGGCGCGCGATCCGCAAAGCCCCCAAGCCCGCGCCTTCCTAACCGTCGCCGAACGCGTGGCCGCGAAGCTCGACGCCGGCGACACGCGCGCGGCGCCGCGCATCGTCATGGATTAGTGCGCACAAAAGAGAAGGGCCGGTGATGTTCACCGGCCCCTCCGCATGTCTCCGAAGACGGACTACTGGCCCGCGACGATCTCGACTTTGATCTTCGTACCGTCGGCCATCGCTTGTTCCCAGCTGTCGCCGGCCTTCTTGCCGCCGGCGAACGGGCTGCATTGCTCCTTGCCCGCGTTCGGGCCGGCGTCGGCGGTGACGCACAGCTTGTCGTCCTTGAGCGACCACTTGCCCGTGCCCGTCGACCCGTCGGGGTTGATCACGCCCAGCGTGCCGTCCTTGTTGTAGTGCAATTTGACCTGCGATCCGTCCGCGTAGGTCACGACGACGGTGTTGCCGTAGCGGCCTTCCATCGGATCCGCCGCCGCAAAGGCGAGAGACGTGGTGAGCATCGCGACCGCGACGCCTGCCAGGATGCGCTTCATCGTTGTCTTCCCTATGTTTTCTTTGAATGTCCGAAGATCGGACCGCGCGGATGTATTCATATGCCCGCGCGAGTGCAAGCAACCACACGTCCGGAACGTGTCGCGGCGAATTAATTCGCCGAAAGGTGCAACCAGGGGACGCGCTCTTCCGGGAACGCTTGCCCCTTCGGCGGGAAATCCTGCGGCTTGTCGAACGCGCCGAGGTGAAAGTGGATTTCCGTCGGCCAGCGCGCGCCTTCGTAAGTCAGCGTCGATCCGCACACGGAGCAGAACCCGCGCTTGACGCCGGCGGACGACGCGTAAATCGCGAGCGCGCCCTTCGTAAACGACACGTTCTCGCGTTCGTAACCGGCGTAGGCCGACACCGGAGCGCCCGTATGCTTCCTGCACGAGTTGCAGTGACAGTACGCCGTCCATTTCGGATCGCCCTTCGCCTCGAAACGGACGGCCCCGCACAGACACCCGCCGGTGTGGACGGCGTTCGTCATGCCGCGTAGTTCAGCTTGAGACCCGGCCGGTTCCACTCCGTCGCGACGAGTTTGCCCGTCGCCGACAAGCACACGTAGGCCGTCTTCATGTCCTTGTCGCCGAAGCAAATGTTGGTCACCAGTGGATCGGCGAACGACGTCTGCTCGTAGCTGCCGTCGGGCGCGATCGACGAAATGCCGCCCGTCGGAAACGAGATCGTGGCGACGCAGACCCGGCCGTTCGCCTCGACCGCAAGCGAATCGAAGAGCTGCAGCCCCGGCAGACCGCACACGAGATCGCCCTGCAGCGCGCCCATCGGCGGCGCCAATTCGCCCGGCGCCTTGATGTCGAACTTCATCAATCGGCCCACCATCGTCTGCGCGACGTAGAGCGTCTTCCCGTCGGGCGATAGGCCACAGCCGTTGGGCAGATCGATCGGAAACACGATCTCCTGAATTCTCTTGCCATCGGCGGTCGCGTAGTAGACCGCGCCGCGATCGTGCAGCCGGCCATAACTCTTGCCGAGATCGGTGAAATAGAAACCGCCTTGGCTGTCGAAGACGAGATCGTTCGGCCCATTCAACCTTATGCCGTGGCAATTGTCGTAGAGCCGGTCGACCTTGCCGGTTTTCAGATCGACGCGCTCGATGCGTCCCGTCGTGTAGTCGTGCGGCCGGTCGCCCGGAAACAGCAACCCGCCGCGGTCGTGCCACTCGAAGCCGCCGTTGTTGGCCACGTAAACCGCGGCGTCAGGTCCCAACGCCGCGCCGTTTGGCCCGCCGCCGAGCGTCGCGATCGCCTCGCTCTTGCCGTTGCCCCACACGCGCGTCAGCGTTTGGCGCGCAATCTCGACCAGGACGATGCTGCCGTCCGCCATCGCGATCGGGCCTTCGGGAAATTTCAAACCGCTGGCGATTTCACGAACGGACATCGGCGCTTCCTCTCAGTTTCTCATCCAGGATGAGGAAACTGTAGCCGATGGGACGCTCCGGTGACGAGGGGTGATCGCTCACAATCGTCTCACGCCAAGCCGCGCGATCGAAGTCCGGGAACCGCGTGTCGCCCGCCACCTCGCCGTGCACGCGCGTCAGGTACATGCGATCCGCGAACGGCAACGCCGAACAATAAATCTCTGCGCCGCCCAAAATCATGATCTCTTCGGGCGTCTCGCGCGCCGCCGCGTCGAGCGCCGCTTCAAGCGTGTGCACGACAACAGCGCCCTCGGCGCGAAAGGTCTCGTCGCGCGTGACGACGATGTTCGTGCGACCCGGCAAAGGGCGCTTCGGAAAACTCTCCCACGTCTTGCGCCCCATCACGCACGGCTTGCCCGCCGTGCGCTCGCGGAACCACTTCATGTCTTCCGGGATGCGCCAGGGAAGCGCGTTGTCGCGTCCGATGACGCCGTTCGCGGCGACCGCCGCGATAAGCGCGATACGCGGCTTCGTCATGCCGATTGCGCGAGTTTGGAGAGCGCCTCATCCGTCAGCCGGAAGACGGTCCACTCGTCCATCGCCTTGGCGCCGAGCGATTTGTAAAACGCGATCGACGGTTCGTTCCAATCGAGCACCCACCACTCGAGCCGCGCACAGCCCTCCTTCACAGCCCGCCGCGCCAAGTTCGACAACAACGCCTTGCCGATGCCCTTGCCGCGCGCGGCCGGCCGCACGAACAGGTCCTCGAGGTAGATCCCGTGCCGCCCGCGAAACGTCGAGAAATTGTAGAACCAGAGTGCAAACCCCGCCGCCTCGCCGCGCCATTCGGCGATGTCGCAGAAGACGCGCGGCCGCGGACCGAAAAGCGCACGCTCCAGATCGGCGGATGTGGCGTCGACCTCATGCGCGAGTTTTTCGTAGTCAGCCAGTTCGCGCACGAGCGCGAAGATCAGCTCGCGATCCGACGGCCGCGCCGGACGGATCGAAAGCGCGTCGCTCACACCGCCACCGGGGCGGCGATGTGCGGGTGCGCCTGATACCCCTCAAGCCGGAAATCTTCGTAGCGGAAGCCGAAGATGTCTTTGACGTCGGGGTTGATATGCATCCGAGGCAACGGATAGGGGGCACGCGTAAGCTGAAGCTCCGCCTGCTCGACGTGGTTCAAATAGAGGTGCGCATCGCCGAACGAATGGACGAACGCACCGGGCTTCAACCCCGTCACCTGCGCCGCCATCATGAGCAACAGCGCGTAGGACGCGATGTTAAAGGGCACGCCGAGGAAGATATCGGCCGAGCGCTGATAGAGCTGGCATGAAAGCCGCCCCTCCGCCACGTAGAACTGGAACAGGCAATGGCAGGGCGGCAGGGCCATCCGATCGACGTCCGCCGGATTCCACGCCGTCACGATCAGGCGGCGCGAATCCGGATTGCGTCTGATGTCGGCGACGACCTTCGCGATCTGGTCGATCGCCTGTCCGTCGCGCGCGGGCCAAGAGCGCCACTGCGCGCCGTAGACCGGGCCGAGGTCGCCGCGCTCGTCCGCCCACTCGTCCCAGATGCGCACGCCGCGCTCCTGCAAATAGCGCACGTTCGTATCGCCCTGCAGGAACCACAGAAGCTCGTGGACGATCGATTTCAGATGCAGCTTCTTGGTCGTCAGCAGCGGAAACCCATCGTCCAGATCGAACCGCATCTGATAACCGAAGATCGACAGCGTGCCCGTACCCGTCCGGTCGTGCTTCTTCACGCCGTGGCGCAGCACGTGTTCCATCAGGTCGAGATACTGGCGCATGCGCGGCCCTCTTCGAGCCGGTCGATCTTACCGGCTCGCGCGCCGCCGCCAAAGCGCGGGAAATCTCGCGTCCCCAACTGCTTCATTTCTTTACCCCGAGCACCTATATTCAGGGTGCCGGCTTGCCGGCTATGGCGATAAACGCGCGTGTAATAAACGGATCGGACCCGGGGGCGGTACCCGGCGCCTCCACCACCTGGGCCTCAAAGGGGCCCAGCTGTGGGGGCGAAACAGGATCGACGAACGCGTAAAGACGTTGCTTTCGCCCGGTATGGTCCCGCCGTTATCGGACTGTTCGTATAGGTGCCAACGACAATGAAATGGCCCTCGCTGCCTAATAGGTAAGCGCGGCTCGGAGGGGCGCCGGGCAACAGAAGCCCCTCCACCTATTTCCTTTGCAGCATGTACGCCGTGCCGGCCGCGATGACGACGCATGTCCCGCCGATGGCCAGTGTCGTCGGCGCCCCGATCAGGTGCGACGCCCAGCCGGCGATGAGCGCGCTGATCGGGATCATCCCGATGAACGACATGACGTAGTAGGCCATCACGCGCCCGCGCATCGCATCGTCGATCGTGCTTTGGATCGTCGTGTTCGTCGAAACGCCCTGGCTCATCATCCCAAGCCCCGCAGGGACCAGCAGAACCATTGACAACGCAAAGCTCGTCGATTGCGAGAAGGCGATCAGCGCGAGGCCGAAACACGCCGCGCTTATGAACGGCATCTTGGGCAGAAAATCGGACGGAATGCGTGACACCCCGACCGCGCCGAGCACCGCCCCCGCCCCGATCGACGCCATCAAAAGCCCCATCGATTCCGACCCGCCGTGCAACACGTCGCGCGCGAAGACCGGCATCAGCGTGATGTAGGACGTGCCGAATAGGCTCGAACCCGCGAGCAGCCCGAGCAGCGTGCGCGTCTGCGCGTGCGTGACGACGTAGATGAACCCTTCACGCAGGTCGTGCAGCGGATGGCTGGGCGGACGCACCGGCTGAGGGTCGAGCCGCATCATGAACAACCCTGCCAATACGGCCCAATAGGACGCCCCGTTCAACGCCATGCACCAGCCCTCGCCCACAGCGGCGACGAGCAACCCGGCGAGCGCCGGGCCGACGAGGCGCGCCGAGTTGAACATGATCGAGTTGAGCGCGATCGCGCGCGGCAGATCCTCGCGCCCCACCATCTCGATCGTGAACGATTGGCGCGCCGGCACGTCGAACGCATTGGCGAGGCCCGAGATCGCGGCGAACATGATGATGTGCCACACGTGCACGACGCCGGTCAGCGTCAGCGCCGCCAATGCGCAGGCGCTCGCCATCATGATGCTTTGGGTGATGGTGAGAATGCGCCGCCGCTCCAGCCGATCCGCAACCACACCGGCGAACGGTGAAATCAAGAGAATCGGCACCTGCCCGGCGAACCCGACCACCCCGAGCAAAAGCGGCGAATCGGTCAACCGATAAACGAGCCACGACTGTGCGATCGCCTGCATCCAGAACCCGAGCAACGAAATCAGCTGACCCGTGAAGAAAAGCCGGTAGTTCCGGTGCCGAAAGACGGTTCTCAGACGTTGTCGTGCGGGCGGAACGGCAGGCGGCAACGCTTCGGGCGCGGCGACGGCGCTCGTGTCTATGTCGGGCGTCTTCTGCAATGGACGCGCAACCTAGGCCCACGCCGTCGACATGAAAAGAGCGCCGGCGTCGCAGCCGGCGCTCCAGGTCCGGGCGGCTGCGCCCGTCAACGCTTGGCCAGAAGATCCCGTATTTCGGTCAGCAATTTCGCTTCCGCCGACGGCTCGGGCGGTGTTGCCGGCGCGGGCGGCGGCTGCCGCTTCATCCTGTTGATTCCCTTGACGATCAGAAACAGGACGAACGCGATGATGGAAAAGTTGATGACCGCCGTCACGAACTTGCCCCAAGCCAGGACGGCGCCCTGCGTCTTGGCCTCTTCCAGCGTCGCCGCCGTAACCGCGTCATTCAGCGGCAGGAAATAGTTGGAAAAATCGGCGCTGCCCAAGGCGCCGATCAAAGGCATGATGACGTCGCCGACCAGCGAGGCGACGATCGTCCCGAACGCGCCGCCGATGATGACGCCGATGGCGAGATCGACCACGTTGCCTTTGAGCGCGAACTCTCGAAATTCCTTCAACATCGTCGACGGAGCCTCTCCTCTTGCCGCGAACAACGGCGCGTCCGCTCGAATCGAGCATCGCGCCGGATTTCACGCTATCACACGCAAAATCGGGCGTGAATTTGAGGCTTGCAATCATCCGTACGCGGAGGCTCGATAGGCGACCGCTATTCAACGTCGTCGAGCTTTGTCCATGTCTCTTTCGCCCGCGCCGCTGTTCACGCCGTTCAAGTTGAAGTCCATGACGCTGCCCAACCGCATCGTCATGGCGCCGATGACGCGCTCCAAGAGTCCCGATCAAATCCCGGGTCCCGACGTCGCTGCCTATTACGGCAGACGTGCGAAAGGCGGCGTCGGTCTGATCGTCACCGAAGGCGTCGCGCCCGACCATCCCGTCGCTTTGAACGACCACAACGTGCCGGACTTTCACGGCGACGCGTTGGACGGCTGGGCGAAGGTCTTGAAAGCGGTGAAGGCGGAGGGCGGCCACATCGTGCCACAGCTCTGGCATACGGGATTGATGCGCAAGCCCGGCGCGGGACCCAACCCGCATCTCACCGGCGTCGGCCCCTCGGGCCTCTTCAAGCCGGGCAAGAAAGTGACCGAGCCGATGACCGCCAAGGACATCGACGAGGTGATCGCAGGCTATGCCACCAGCGCGCGCCACGCCGAGGAACTCGGTTTCGACGGCGTCGAGATCCACGGCGCGCACGGCTATCTGATCGATCAGTTCTTCTGGGAAGGCACCAACGAGCGCGACGACGCCTTCGGCGGCGACATGGTCAAGCGCACGAAGTTCGCGGCCGACGTCGTTCGTGCGGTGCGCTCAACAGTGAGCAAGGACTTCCCCGTCATCCTCCGCTGGTCGCAATGGAAACAGCAAGACTACACCGTCAAACTCGCGCCGACGCCGCAAGCGTTGGAGAAGTTCGTCGAACCTCTGGTGCAGGCTGGCGTCGATTGTTTCCACTGCTCGACGCGCCGCTTCTGGGAGCCGGAGTTCGAAGGCTCCGATCTGAATCTCGCCGGCTGGGTGAAGAAGGTTACCGGCCTGCCCACGATCACCGTCGGCTCGGTCGGCCTCAACGAGGAATTCATCGCCACATATCGCGGCCAAGCCGCAAGCCCCGCCACGCTCGATCGCCTGATCGAGATGTTCGTGCGCGGCGACTTCGATCTCGTCGCCGTCGGCCGCGCACTGATCGTCAATCCGAATTGGGCGGAACTGGTGAAGGCCGGCAAGTTCGGCGAGTTGAAGCCGTTCTCGCTCGAAGCCCTACCCGTTCTGCACTGAAGGGCTCATTCGCGCCCCTTGGTGTCGAGCCAGCCTTTGAGCCGGTCGAGCTTCTGAAACAGGTCTTCCATCTCCACCTCCGACCATGACGCGAACAGGTCTTGGTAGGACGGAACGAGGCTGTGCAGCGCCTTGCGGTGAACCTCGATGCCCTTGGGCGTGATGAACAATTCCTTCGACCGCGCGTCGTCCGGCGACGGCCGCGCGCGGACATATTTCTTCGCGATCAGCTTCTGCACCGTCTTCGTGACGCCGGGCTGCGGCTGCTGGAGCGCCACCGCGATCCGCGACACCGTCTGCGTTTCGTTCGGCCGCCACTGCAGATGGTTGAGCACGACGAATTGCGCGAACGGCAGGCCGACCGCCGCCAACCCGCGTGACGCGCGCGTTCGCGACAAGTGCTCGATCATGCCGATCCACGACAGGATGCGCCACGCGAGGCGGACTTCGTCTTCCGTTGGACGGTTCACGCGCGCATCGCCGATCAAGCGCGCATGATCGCGTCAAGCGGCCGGCGCGGCGCCGGTTCGACCTCGGCCGCGCGTCCGACGCGGAAGAACATTTGCACCGTCATCTCGTCGGCATATCCGAGTGCGCGTTTGTGTTCGGCGAGCAGCGGCAGCATTTCGGGAAATTCCTGTAGCGCCTGGCTCAAGGGATGCGTCGCAAGCCCGAGCTCCGTCGCCTTGAGACAGGCCCGGACATAAGCCGCGCCTGCGTCGAGATGCGCCCGGCGGTCGTTCGCCGACGTCGCGATCCAAGCAAAGGCAGGCGTCTTCAAATGCGCCTCGATCAACGCCAGCGCTTGGTCGCGCGCGAACGCGTCCATGGCCGTTTCGCGCGAAAACAGACCAAGCGCATTCGCCCACCAAAAGAACGGGCCATGAAACGAAAGGCCGTCGCGATGCTTGGCGATCTCGGAGCCCGTAATGCGAAAGACCTTGACGCTTTCAAGATAGGTTGCGTCTTTCTTGACTTCGATCCGCCACGCGCGTCGCGCGATGTCGCGCAGCCGTTCCATGGCACCCGGCTCTTGCGTCCAGCCGAATTCGACGGACAGTTGCGACATCGCTCCGCCGATCGCGTCGCCGTCGGCCGCGGCGAGCGGCGTCATATCGTAGCTCTCGCGGTTCGTCCGGCGACGAAGCACCTGCGTGAAAAGTCGATCGCGCGCATTGCCCTGATCCGCGACAAGGGTGACGCGCGCTACGGGCGCGGCGCCGACCGCGTCTGCCGGCCAGTCTCCGCCTGGGAACGCCTCGACATCGGCCCGATAGCCTTGCTCCGCGGCCGCCATGCGCAGGAGTTCCAAGAACGCACCGCAGCCGATCGTGATTTGGCGCGAATAGGGATCTGTTTCCGGCAATAGGCGTGCGCGATCGCAAACGAAGGTGATCACGTTCGGCTCGCTGAGATCGACGATCCACGGCTGCATGTTGTGCGGGTTGGGCGCCAGCAAAGCGAAAGACAGCGCCTTGACGCGCGGGTCGCGAATGTCCGGTGCGGGCCCCTTCCATGCCTCGACGGCAGCGTCCGGCATGGGGTCGCACTGGGTCAATCCGATACCGCCTGCCGCGAGAATCACGGCGGAGGTCCCGGCGACGCGAAGAAACGTGCGGCGCGATGTCATGATCTGTCTCCCTTTCGATTCAGGTTCAAATGAACGCGGTCGCGACCAGTCCGCCCATGACGACGATCAAGCCGATCGCCGAGAATACGAAGAACTTCGGTCCGATGCCGTCGGCTTTCGTGCGCGCGAGCGATACGCCGCACATGACGAGCCAGCCGAGCCACGCGGCGGACGTCGGCACCGACAAGAATCCAATCGCCTCGAACGGTCCGCCCAATTGTTCGAGCGCGCTGATCAGGATGACGACACCCAAGACAAGGCCGATCGCGCCGTAAGGCCAAGCGAACAGCCTCCCACGAAACATCGCGGCGCTCACGAACACGGTCCAAAACCCCTGTCCCAGGAACCCCAAGTGCTCCCCGACGACCATCCCCGCATAACGGTTGAGCAACCCTTCGATGAGAGCGATGACCGTGCGAACGTCGTCCGTCGGCGCAGCCGCCATCTGCTCGGCCAAATAGGGAACGGCGATCGGCCAGCGCATGAAGCCCATCGCCTGAAACGCGCCGCCTAAGACGCCCGCGACAAGAGCTGCAATCAACAGCGTGCTGCCTGGCCGCGCGAAACTCTGATGGAAAAGGACCGCAAGCGCGATCTGCGTCACGCCCGACAACCCCATCATGTAATACGCGGCGACGATCATGGATTGGTTCTCGCGAAAGAGCGACAAGCGATCTTCCGCCGATGCCCGCAGGATGTCGGGAAACGAAAACTGGTCGGCCAGGATCAAGAACCCCGCCGACAACAACCCCACATGAACCAAGGTCAGGGCAAAGGCCGCCCCGTATTCGCGCGTCCGGTCCACTCATGAACTCCCACAACATTCCTTGGAATGTTTTATACATTCCATGGAATATAATCAAGCGGCATTTTGGCCCGCAAACCGGCCGAACGGCCGCCTTGCGGCAGCCCGGCCACGGCGCTACATCCATCGCATGGCGACAAAGGACTTCATCGGCTACCAGGCGCTGGTCGACAAGGCGTTCCGCGGCGTCGTGCGCGACGCGCTGCTGCATGCCGCCAAGGGCGGCATCATGGGTCCGCACCATTTCTACATCACGTTCGACACGAACGCCCCCGGCGTGCAGCTTTCGCCGGTGATGCGCGAGAAGCATCCCGTCGAGATCACGATCGTGCTGCAGAACCAGTATTGGAATCTGAAAGTGCACGACGACCGCTTCGAGGTCGGCTTGAGCTTCAACAAAGCGCCCGAAACCGTGGTCGTGCCCTTCGCGGCGATCCGCCAGTTTCACGACCCCAGCCAGAACTTCGGTTTCCGCCTGCACGGCGACGCGCCGTCGGCGGCCCAGCCGACGGCAAAGGCCGAGCCCGCCGAAAAGTCGGAGGCCTTGCCCGCGCCGCCAGCGCCGTCCG
>QKCS01000325.1 GCA_003246795.1 Alphaproteobacteria bacterium | reverse complement strand
CTCGTCGTAGAGTATGACGCCGGAGATGAACTCCTTCATGGCGGGCGTGCGGAATATGAACTCGCGATAGTCGCGCCGGTTCGTCTCGGTGGACTCGACGCCGATCGCATCGAACCGCTTCTTGATCGTGCCGGAGCTTTCGTCCGCGGCCAGGATGCCTCTGCCCGGCGCCACCATCTTCTGTGCGACTTTCGCCAGTTCAGCGATCGACATGTCTTTCTCCCTTTAGGTCATTGCGCGAGCGCTTTGACGCCCGGCAGGTCCTTCCCCTCAAGCCATTCCAAGAACGCGCCGCCCGCCGTCGAGCAGTACGTGAAGTCGTCTTCGGCGCCCGCCTGCGCCAGCGCCGCCAGCGTGTCGCCGCCGCCCGCGACCGATACCATCGCGCCGACCTTGGTCAGCATGGCGACGTGGCGCGCCACCGCGTTCGTGCCGTTGTCGAAGGGCGGCGTCTCGAACGCTCCCAGCGGCCCGTTCCAAAGAACGGTCTTCGCCGCTTCCAGCTGCGCCGCGATCGCCGCGATCGTGTCGGAGCCGACGTCCAGGATCATCCCGTCGTCCGGCGTCTTCGCGGCGGGCACGGTCTTCGCTTCCGCCATCGCCTTGAATTCCTTCGCGACGACGCCGTCGACCGGCAGCACGACTTTGCAGTCGCGCGCCTTCGCCTTCGACAGAACATCGCGCGCCTTGTCGAGCAGCGCGGGTTCGTGCAGCGACTTGCCGATCGGCAGCCCTTGCGCCTTCAGGAACGTGTTCGCCATCGCACCGCCGATGACGAGCGCGTCGACCTTCGTGATCAGGTGTTCGAGCACGGCGAGCTTCGTCGACACCTTGGCGCCGCCGATGATGGCGACGACCGGATGCTCCGGCTTCTCGAGCACGCGCGTCAGCGCTTCGAGCTCCGCCTGCATCCCGCGCCCCGCATAGGCGGGCAGCTTGTGCGCGAGGCCCTCCGTCGTCGCATGCGCCCGGTGCGCGGCCGAGAACGCGTCGTTGACGTAGGCATCGCCCAGCTTCGCCAGCGCCGCGACCAGCGCCGGATCGTTCTTCTCCTCGCCCGCATGGAAGCGCGTGTTTTCGAGCAGCAGGACCTCGCCGTCCTTGAGGCCCGCGACGGCTTTCTCGGCGTCCGCTCCGATGCAGTCGTCCGCGAACGCGACCGGCTTGCCGATCGCCTTCGACAGCGCCGGCACGATCGCCTTCAAGGACATCGACTCGACGCGCTTGCCGTCCGGCCGCCCGAAGTGCGAGAGCACGACGACCTTGGCGCCTTTGCCGGAAAGATCGCGGATCGTCGTCGCCGCCTGATCGATGCGCGCTGTATCGGTAACCTTGCCGTCCTTCATCGGCACGTTCAGGTCGGCGCGCACGAGGGCGCGTTTTCCCTTCGCGTCGAGCTGATCGATCGTCCGGAACGCTGACATCAGATGAGCTTGCCCATCGCCACGGCCGTGTCGCCCATGCGGTTGGCGAAGCCCCATTCGTTGTCGTACCAGCTCATGACGCGCACGAAATTGCCGTCCATGACCTTCGTCTGGTCGAGCGCGAACGACGACGACGCCGGGTCGTGGTTGAAGTCGTGCGACACGAGCGGGGCGTCGACGATGTCGAGCACGCCTTTCAGCTCGCCGGCCGCCGCCTTCTTCATCGCGCCGTTGATCTCGTCGACCGTCGTCGCCTTCTTGGTCACGACCTTGAGGTCGATGACGGAGACGTTCGGCGTCGGCACGCGCATCGACACGCCGTCGAGCTTGCCCTTCAGTTCCGGCAGGACGAGCCCCACGGCTTTCGCGGCGCCCGTGGACGTCGGGATCATCGATACCGCCGCCGCCCGCGCGCGGTAGAGATCCTTGTGCAGTTGGTCGAGCGACGGCTGATCGTTCGTGTAGGAATGGATCGTCGTCATGAAGCCCTTTTCGATGCCGACCGTGTCGTGCAGCACCTTGGCGACCGGCACGAGGCAGTTCGTCGTGCACGACGCGTTCGACACGACCATGTGGTCCTTCGTCAGCTTCTGATGATTGACTCCGTAGACGACGGTGATGTCCGCGCCGTCTGCGGGGGCGGAGACGAGCACGCGCTTCGCGCCCGCCGTCAGATGCGTCGAGGCTTTTTCCTTCGCCGTGAAGATGCCGGTGCATTCCATCGCGATGTCGACGCCCAGGTCGCGATGCGGCAGCTGCGCCGGATCCTTGATCGCCGTGACTTTGATCTTGTGCCGGCCGACGATCATCAAATCGCCGTCGACCTTCACGTCGATGGGGAACCGTCCGTGGATCGAGTCGTAACGCAGCAGATGCGCGTTCGTTTCGACCGGTCCCAAATCGTTCACGGCGACGATGTCGATGTCCTTGCGCCCCGTTTCGATGATGGCGCGCAGCACAAGACGCCCGATGCGTCCGAACCCGTTGATCGCAACTTTGACGGTCATGTCGAATCCCTCTTTAGAGCCGCGCCTTCGCGGCTTTCACGATGTTGTCCGGCGTGATGCCGAAATGCTTGTAGAGCGCTTCGTACGGCGCGCTCGCTCCAAAACTGTTGATGCCGACGACCGCGCCGTCGCGCCCGACCCAGCGGTCCCAGCCGAACGGCGAAGCCGCCTCGACGGCGATGCGCACGGTTTTCGGGTCGATGACGTCGTCCTGATAGTCGGGGTCCTCGGCGTTGAAGAGGTCGAGGCACGGCATCGAAACAAGACTGGTGCCGATCCCTTCCGATTCAAGGGCCTTCTGCGCGTCGCGCGCGATCGCCACCTCGGAACCTGACGCGATCAGCGTCACGCGCGCCGTGCCCGTCGCGGGGACCAGCACATAGCCGCCGCGCGCGGATAGGTTTTCGTCCGAGTGCTTCAACCGCACCTGCGGCAGGTTCTGGCGCGAGAGGGCGAGAACGCTGGGCGCCTTGCTTTGACGCAGCGCCACCTCCCAGCATTCGGCTGTCTCGACCGCGTCGGCAGGGCGGAACACGAACACGTTCGGCATCGCGCGCAACGCCGCCAGATGCTCGACCGGCTGATGCGTCGGCCCGTCTTCGCCGAGACCGATAGAATCGTGCGTCATGACGTGGATCACGCGCTTGCCCATCAGCGCCGCCAAACGGATCGACGGCCGGCAATAGTCCGAGAACACGAGGAACGTGCCGGAATAGGGAATGACGCCGCCGTGCAGCGCCATGCCGTTCATCGCCGCCGCCATCCCGTGCTCGCGCACGCCGTAGTGGATGAAGCGCCCGCGGAAGTCGCCGGCCTCGATCGCCTCCATCCCCTTCGTGCGCGTGTTGTTCGAACCGGTCAGGTCCGCCGATCCGGCGATCGTCTCCGCCACGTGCGCGTTGATCACTTCCAGCGTCATCTCGGAGGCCTTGCGCGTCGCCACCGTCACCGGCTTTTCGGTCAGCGCCTTGCGGTATTGGGTGAGCGCGGGCCACAGCCCGCCGTTCACGTCGCCTTCTTGTGCCCGCTCGAACGCGGCCTTCGTGTCGGCGTTCGCCG
>QKCS01000265.1 GCA_003246795.1 Alphaproteobacteria bacterium | reverse complement strand
CTGGTCGAGCAGATTCTGACGCTGGTGCCGGAATTGCCGCGGCTTCGGCTGTCGTCGCTGGACGTCGCCGAGTGCGACGAACGACTGATCGATCTCGCGGCGACGCACGAGCGGTTGATGCCGCATCTGCATCTGTCGCTGCAGGCCGGGCACGACATGATCCTGAAGCGGATGAAGCGGCGGCACACGACGGCGCAGGCGGTCGCGTTCTGCGACGCCTTGCGGCTGCGACGGCCGGAGATCGTGTTCGGGGCCGATCTGATTGCGGGCTTTCCGACCGAAACGGACGAGATGTTCGAGGCGACGCTCGCCCATGTGCGCGATTGCGGGCTGACTTACCTCCACGTCTTCCCGTTCTCGGCGCGGACGGGCACACCGGCGGCGCGGATGCCGCACCTCAAGGGCGACCTCGTCAAAGCGCGGGCGGCGCGGCTGCGCGAGGCGGGTTCGGATGCGCTGGCGCGCCATCTGACCTCCCTCACCGGGCGTGACGTCGATCTTCTGGTCGAGCAAGACGTGAACGCGCGGACGCCGACCTTCGCACCGGTGAAGCTCGCCCGCGCGCAGCCTAGCGGCACGCTGCTGCGCGCCCGGATCACCGGTTCCGACGCACGCTTCGCGTACGCCGAGGCGGCGTGATGGCGGAGAGCGAAGGCAGGAAACCCGGGTTGTTTTCGCGGTTGAAGGCGGGGCTGACGCGATCCACGCAGTCGCTGACACAAGGGATCACGCGCGTCTTTACGCGAAAGCGGCTCGACCAAGAGGCGCTCGACGAACTGGAAGAACTCTTGATCGGGGCCGACATGGGCGCGGCGGTCGCCGCCGACGTCGTCGCCGAGATCAAGCGCACGAGGTTCAATGCCGACGTCACGGAAGAGGAAATTCGCGGCGTGCTGGCCGAGGAAGTGTCGAAGATTCTTCGGCGCGTCTCGAAGCCGCTGCTCGTCCGGCCGGAGTTGAAGCCGCATGTGATCCTGGTCGCGGGCGTGAACGGGTCCGGCAAGACGACGACGATCGGCAAGCTGGCGCAGAAGTATCGCGCCGACGGGTTGAAGGTCATGCTGGCCGCGGGCGACACGTTCCGCGCGGCGGCGATCGAGCAGTTGAAGGTCTGGGGCGAGCGGACCGGCGCGCCGGTTATCGCCAAGGACTTGGGCGCGGACGCGGCCGGGCTTGCCTTCGAAGCCTTCGAGAAGGCGAAAGCCGAGGACATCGACGTCCTCATGATCGACACGGCCGGACGCCTGCAGAACAAAGCGGGGCTCATGGCCGAGCTTGAGAAGATGGTGCGCGTGTTGAAGAAGCTCGACCCGAATGCGCCCCACAGCGCGATTCTGGTGCTCGATGCAACCACCGGTCAGAACGCCGTGGCGCAAGCTGAGGTGTTCCGCGACACCGCGCGCATCACGGGCCTCGTGATGACGAAGCTCGACGGCACGGCGCGGGGCGGCATTTTGGTCTCGATCGCCGAGAAGTTCGATCTGCCCGTTCACTATGTCGGGGTCGGCGAAGGCGCCGACGACCTGCAGCCTTTCGACGCGGACAATTTCGCGAAAGCCCTCGTCGGTATCGCCGCCTGAGGCGGTCGCTCCCGCAAATCCGGCGTCTTCGGCGGTGAAGCCGGCGTCACGCGTGGGCGTGATTCTTACGCACCACACTCGCGAAAACGTGACGAATTTCACGGTCGCCTTATGGATGCGTTCAGCGCCGCGGGACTATGTTCCTTCGACCATGCATCCGCTTCTCAAACTCGCGTTCGACCTCGGCCCGCTGATGATCTTCTTCGGCGGGAACCTCTATTTCGGCATCTATTGGGCGACTGGGGTGTTCATGGTCGCGACGCTGATTTCGCTCGCCGTGACCTATGCGATCGAGCGAAAGCTGTCGCCGATGCCGATCGTGACCGGCGTCGTCGTGACGGTGTTCGGCGGGCTGACGCTCTATCTCGAGAACGACCTCTTCATCAAACTCAAGCCCACGATCGTCAATTCGATCTTCGCCGCGATCCTGCTGGGCGGGTTGTTGTCGGGCCGGCTTCTGATCAAGTTCCTGCTGGACAGCGCCATTCACATGACCGACGAAGGCTGGCGCAAGTTCACGTATCGCTGGATTGGGCTCTTCGTGTTCCTTGCGATCTTGAACGAGATCGTCTGGCGCAACTTCTCGACCGATTTTTGGGTGGCGTTCAAGGTGTGGGGCGTGTTTCCGCTGACGCTGCTGTTCGCGCTGGCCCAGACGCCGTTTCTGATGCGCCACCAGATCAAGGACGGCGAGCAGGAAGAGACACCGAAGGCCGCCTAGTTCGCCGCCGACTTCAGATTCACTTTCACGACAACGACCGACGCATCCCCGCTGTGCACGGGGGCGGCATCCCTCGGGCGGGCGGCGACAAGCGCTTCGGCCTCCGGTGCGTCCGGCAGCGGCGATCGTTCGATGACCACGACCGACGGCGACGCTTCGGGATCGAATGCGATTTCGACGGAAATGTCCTTTTCGCCGACGCCGAGGATGCGGGCAAAGACCGGCGTGTCGCCCGCAAGGCGCGCGGCGTCGACGACCTCTTGGTCTTCGACGCGGACGGCGCGGATGCCCGATTTCGGCGCGATGCCGAGCGCCAGTTGCAGGCCGCCGCGCGCGCCGCGGAGCGTGCCGCGCCAAACGTCGAGGCCGTCCACTTGCGCGATCTCCGACGTCGTGAGCGTCGGCGCGGCCAAATGCAGATCGGGCGCGGGCTTCAGACGGCCATGCGCGTCCTGCAAGCCGAACTGGACGTAGGGCTCATCCTTTGCCGGAAAGCCCGTGGCCTTGAGATAGTGCTCATCGGGCGCGCCGACGAAACTGACCAGCCATTTGGGCGGCGTCGAACGGTCGTCGTAATAGACGATGTTGAGGCCACGCGGATGGTTCGCTGCGTAGGCCGGCATCTGCGAGGCGACGATTGCGGCAACGAGCGCCACGCCGACACAAGCGGCGGCGCCCGCCCATGCGCGCCGCGATTCGGTTCCGATGCTTGCCGCCAGCACGGGGACCAGCGCCAACGCGAAGGGGATGAGCGTCAGGATCTTGAACTCGCTCAGATTCCAGCCGAGCACCAGTTCGAGGGCCATCAGATAGGGCAACGAGAAGAAGGCGGCGAGAACGAAACCCACGACAGCGGTGACGCCCAAGCGGCCGGGACCGGTGCGGCGCAAGAAGGTCTCGACCCAGCCGATGAAAGCCACGCCCGCCGCCGGCCATATGAACAAGAACGATGCGCCGGACACGGTCGTCGCGACAGCAACGCCGATCAACGACAACACGAGCCAGTTGATCAGGAGCAGCGCTCGCACCTTCGTGCGGAGCGCGACGGCGCCGGCCACGACGAGACTTGCCAGGATCGCGCCGGCGGCGAGCGCGATCCGACCGGGCCAAGGCGCCGGATGATCAATCGGGTGCACGCTCGGCCAGACGCCGAGCGGGAACGACAAAAGCCATCCGACCAAGGACAGGAG
>QKCS01000186.1 GCA_003246795.1 Alphaproteobacteria bacterium | reverse complement strand
CGCATCGACGGTCACGTGCGTATGCGTGTCGATAAAGCCCGGCAGCACCGTGTGGCTGAGAGGTCGATCACGTGCGCCGCCGCCGGAATGGCAACCGACCGCGCCGACCCCACTTTCGAGATGCGATCACCTTCGACCAGGATGATCTGATCGGTGCGGACCCGCTCGCCGATCACATCGATCAGCTTGCCCGTCTTGATGGCGATGAGATCGTCGGCCGCCGCACCGACACCCGGACACGCGAGAATGGCGACCGCCGAAAGCACCGCGCGCAAGAACCGTTTCATGGCTGAAGAACCCAAAGACGAAGTTGACTAGCTGAGCCCATCCCCGTGCGACGAGCAAGGCGCGTCCGTCTTTACCATTGCCAGGCGCGTTTCGCCGTTGGCGGTCGAACGCCCGGGAAATTGAACCTCGAGGCTTGCACCGGTCTCAGCCAAGTAGGCGAGAACAACGGAAAGATAGAGGATCACGCCGTTCATCTCGAGCGACTCCTCCGCTGTCACCGCCAACTGATAGGTGATGTCGTTGTGTAGGCGCTTGTCTTCCGCCTTCGTCATTTGGGACATCGGCGAATGAACGATGTTGCCGGCGATCCGGCTCTCAAACACCTCAAGCCCCAAAGCGCCTGACACGTAAATGACGCCGGCAGCGACAATGCCGATGGCGATGCGCCACGGCACCATCGTCAGGAACTTGATCATCCACAGGCCGAACAGCAGTACAATCGGCCCATAGATCGCGACCCAGCTGAAGTAGAACGAACGCTGCCGCCGATGTCATTCGTCAGGACCTCGTGAACCTGCGCCTGTTCGTCGATCGATAGAAAACAGAAGACTGCGGCCAGCGGGTACCAATACGGCGTTTGTCGTGGATCTATCGCCCGTGTTCGGAGCCCGGCAAGCAGGCTGGCGACCGACGCCGCGATAAGCAGTATGACGCTGAACCATGTCGGCACGCTGTTTTCGGACTCGAAGTCGAAGAACGGAACAATGCCAAAAGCGAAATCGTGTCCGAGCCAAACACGCAGGAAGAAAACGACGAACAGATGGAGTGCGAGAAGGACTGCGAACAAGCAAAACAAAGCGCGCCAAACTTGGCGCGCAACCACACGAACAGGCATTTCCCGCGTTCCCAGTGTTAGAGCATTTGAGAGAAGCGCGGTATTGTCACGACCCCGCGCGTGAAGCTGCGGCGCTCCGCACCGTCACGACGCCGAGTTGGAACTTGCAGGTCTGCCCGACGTCGCATTCGACCGAACCGATCGGATCGGGCTTGTTGTAGTCGTCCCACTCGTTGAGCTCGACCGTGAAGGGCACGTCCGGCACGCGGATGACCGCCGTCGTGCACTTGAACTTGCCTTGGCACGCGGCGAGTTCAGGATCGAGCGGCCCGAAACACTTCCGGTACTCCGTGCCCTCACGAATACACAGTTGAAGTTCGGGACTGGTCATCGGCCAATCCCAGTTCTGTCCGTTCGCTTTGAAGCGGCTGAACTCGACGTCGAAGCGCGCGCTCCGCCGCCAGACGCCGGGCGTGTAGTCGCTCGAAACTTCGACGCGCACACCGCCTGCGGGAATCTGCTGGACATATTTCTGGTACGCGCCCGGCCCGAACGTGACGCCTGCCGCACCAACGGCGACGCCGATGATGAACCACCCGAACCCACCAGATCTCTGCGCCATCAAAATCTCCAAAGAAGGCGTTTTGCGACCATCGACATCGCGCCTGACAATGCCAATGAAACAAGAACAAGAACGTGGCGCAAACGTGTCGGATCGCCCGAGAGGATTTCACTTGTCGCGCGAATGTCGGTGGCGCCGTTCATCACTTGTGCATCGAAACGCGAGGGATTGTTGCTGCCTGCGCATCGAACCTAGCTGTGGTCCTGTGCGATAGCGCACGACCGGCGACATCGCAGTTGCCCCGGGGCAACTACCGTTAGTCGAACCAATGACATGATACACGCGTTAGTTGACGACCCAGGCCAGCCGGGAAACATTCGCAGGAAGGCGCGAGTTTTTGAGTGGACGACCAGTCAAACGAGGGGCCGCAAAGACGTCGAGAAGTGTTGCGGCATCGACGCGATTGTGCAGACGCCGCTTAGAGGGGCCAAGTCGGCACGGCATTTCGCGGCGAACGAAGTTTTGAACGGACCACGCTCTTAAGGCGAGCGCGAAGGGGGCGAGTGTTGGAGCGGAACGTTGACACAACGCGATCGGAGCTTTCCGGTCCGATGACGTTCGCCGTGCGCCCGTGGGCGGCAAACGCATGAGCAACGGCATAACGCACGAGCGGGACTTCGAGCCGGAACGAAGGCGCGTTCTGTGGCCCTGGGTATTGCTGACCTCGGTGCTGGCGAGTTTCGGCATCGTTTCGTCGGCGGCATTCGTGTGGACGTATTTGAAGTCCCAAGAAGCGGAATTCCATCCGCGCTGGTGCAATCCGCAATACGGCCAAGAAACGGCGTCGACGACGTCCGGCGCGACGCCGGGCGGCTTCGAGTCGGCGGTCCCGTCGACAACGGGCCTTGTCCCGCAGATCACCGCGTCGACGGTCCGCGTCACCGCGCGCGTCTCGGCAAACGCAGGCTCGTTGTCGTCCAATGTGAATGAGGAAAACGTCGTCCGCGCGGCGCAGATCGAAATTGCGGAAGCGGATGGGTCGCCGGTCGCAAAGGCAATCCGCAACGGCCTGCCTTTGTCGCCGGAAGAGAACGTGGCCGTGCCCCAGTTCTTCGCCGAATTGAGCCTTCAAGAAGGCGTCCTCGGCTTTTACAGACTGGGGCTCGCCTATCTGGGCCAAGCCGCCTTCGAGATCGCGCAACAATCGCCGCCGCAACGCGGCAAACGCCTTTACGTCCCGTATTGCTCGCCTTCGAATTTCGTCGCCGCCGAACCCAAGCAGTCATACGTCTTCTTCTCGTTCGTCGAACACTGTGCGACGTGGGTCAACGCCAGGCCCGAAGTGCGGCCGTGGCTCGAGGCCATGCGCGCCAAATACCGGGGCTCGTGGGGCGACGCCGAATTTCAGAAGCTCGACGTCGAAGTGGGCGAGGCCTTCAATGATTATGTCGACCAGTTCACTGACTCAAACAGCGGCGATCGAGAGAAGAGCTTCTGTCTGGGGCTGTGGAAGAGCCCACAGCAGACGCGGCGAAACGAATGCCAGACGGCGACCCGGTCTCGACAGGCTTTGAAGCTGGGCGATTCGAAACTCGCGCTCAACGACAAGGAAGGCGCTCGCGCGTGCTGGCGCATCGCCATTGACTTGGCCGCAGACGGGGATGAAGGCGCCGCCGCGGCCATCACCGCGCAACAGCGCCTCCAGAACAATGCGACCACCTGCCGATGGACAGCGGAAAGCCTCGCCCGCATCTCGCGCGACTACAAGGCGCGCAGCGGCGACATGCTGCACGTCCGCGTCCTGCAACAGGCCCTCAGCGTCCTCGGCCACTACGAAGGTCCACTCGACGGGCAGCTGTCGCCGATGAC
>QKCS01000250.1 GCA_003246795.1 Alphaproteobacteria bacterium | reverse complement strand
AGCTTCGTCCAAGCTCTGCTGTCCTCCCCACGAAGAAAACGGCAATGTCTTCGACGAAGTCGCATATCAAACACGAGCTAGACCGCCTCTTCGGCGCCCGGCGACCGACAAAATGGATCACGCGCGAACGACCAAAGATCGACCGCATCGCCTGCCCTTGGCTGATCCTGCGTTTCATCGATTCGAAGGCCGAGCTTCTGTACGTATCGACGAAGGACGTGTTCGCGGCGGCCGCGCGCGAGAACGCCGTCGCCTATGACATTCCGGGCGCTCCGCTGGAGCACAGCGGCGAGAACGGATCTTGGTGCACGTTTGACGCGTTCCTGGAGCGCTTCAAGCTCTCGGCGACGCCGGGCCTCGAGACGCTGGCTCGGATCGTGCGCGGCGCGGATACAGGCCAACTCGACCTCGCGCCGGAGGCGCCAGGTCTCTACGCCGTCTCGCTCGGTCTCTCGCAGATGTTCGCGGATGACCACGAGATGCTGCGTCACGGTCTTGTCATGTACGACGCCCTATACGCATGGATTCTGAAAGCGCAGGACGAGACGCACACGTGGCCGCCCAAAACACAGTAGGCCTGCCCTCGTTTCGCGAGGCGGTGAAACTCTGGGCCTATATCGGTTGCGTCAATTTCGGCGGACCGGCCGGGCAGATCGCGCTGATGCACAAGCTTCTCGTCGACGAGAAGAAGTGGATCGGCGACGCGCGTTTCATCCACGCACTGAACTACTGCATGCTCTTGCCCGGCCCCGAGGCTCAGCAACTGGCGACCTATGTCGGCTGGCTCATCCACGGTGTCAGAGGTGGCCTCGCCGCAGGTCTCCTCTTCATCCTGCCCGGCGCGTTCGTGATGTTGAGTCTGAGCGTTCTCTATGCGAACTACGCCGATCTCGCAGTGGTCGACGCGATCTTCTACGGCGTGAAGGCAGCCGTGCTCGCCATCGTCATCGAGGCGTTGTTCCGGATCGGACGACGCGCCTTCACGGGCCCGGCCATGCCGTGGATCGCGGCCACCGCTTTCGCAGCTCTCTTCGTTTTCGCCGTGCCGTTTCCGCTGGTGGTCTGGGCTGCAGCGCTTGCGGGCTTCCTCGGCGTGCGCCTCGCGCCCGATCAATTCCAGGCCTCAAGTCATGCAGCAGCGAATGCCGGCGCGAATGGCGGCTTCGCGGTCGATCAGGCCTTCGCGTGCGGCGGCCTCGCCCACACGCGTCCGACGCGCGCACGCATGGCGGCAACCGTCGCGGTCTGGTTCGCGATTTGGCTTCTGCCCGTCGCACTGCTTGTGGCTATGTTGGGCGACCAGAACGTCTTCGCCAAGCTCGCGGTCTTCTTCAGTCAAATGGCGGTGGTGACGTTCGGCGGCGCCTACGCCGTTCTCGCCTATGTCGCGCAGGAAGCGGTGCAGACGTACGCGTGGCTGACCGCGCCCGAGATGCTCGAAGGCTTGGCGCTCGCCGAAACAACGCCGGGCCCGCTGATCCTCGTGTTGCAACACGTCGGCTTCCTGGCCGCATTTCGGAAGGCGGGGTTCGAACCGTTGCTCGGGGGGATTTTGGGTGCGCTGGTCACGCTGTGGGTAACCTTTGCGCCGTCGTTCCTTTGGATCTTCGCGGGCGCGCCCTACGCCGAACGGGTTCGCGAGAACCGTGCCTTCGCGGCAGCTCTCGCCGCCATCACCGCCGCCGTCGTCGGCGTGATCCTAAATCTCGCCGTGTGGTTCGCCTTGCATGTGCTCTTCGCGACGGTCGACCGCGTGACCGCCGGTCCGATTAGCGTCAGCGTGCCCGACATTGCGTCGTTGGATCCGGTCGCGCTTGGCCTCGCAGCGGCTGCCGCAGTCGCGCTGCTCAGGTTCAAGACGCCGATTCTGTTGCTCTTGGCGTTGAGTGCGATCCTCGGCCTCGGCGTGCGCTTCCTAGTGCCGTGACCGCCACAGCCGCTTGATCAGCCACCACAAGCCGCTGATCACGACGAGCGCGCCCACGAAGATCAGCGTGAAGTTGATCCACATGCGCCCGCCCGGCCGATCGACCTTGCGCGACCACCACGTGGGCCCCGCCTCGCCCGCCTTCGGCAACGCGAAAGCGACGAAGCTATCGCCGGGCGCCGTGCCGAGTTGACCGTGCCCGCCGGCCGCGATCACGACGAACTGCCGCCCCTCCCATTCGTAAGTCATGGGCGTGGCAAACCCCGTCGCCGGCAATCGCCCTTGCCAAAGCTCCGCGCCCGACTTGGCGTCGAACGCACGCAGGTACTTGTCCATCGTGGCGCCGATGAAGACCAAACCCCCGGCCGTCACGAGCGAACCGCCCAACGTCGGCGTTCCCGTGTTGAGCGCGATGTTGAGCGGCGCCAGTTCCTCCGTCGTGCCGAGCGTCGTCTCCCAAGCGACTTTGCCGGACTTGATGTCGACCGCGGCAAGCACGCCCCATGGCGGCGCGTTGCACGGCAGGCCGAACGGCGAAAGCAGAATTTCGCGGATCATGCCGAAAGGCGCGCCGCGCTGGGGCGAGACTTCCTTCTTGGGGAACTTCGCCTTCAACTCGTCGTACTTCTCCGCGCGGAAAAGCGTGATGAGATGCACGCCGCGCGAGGTGTTCGCGTAAAGAACTTGGTGCACGGGATCGAACGAAATACCGCCCCAATTGATGCCGCCGCCCGTCATCGGGAACTCGATCGTCCCTTGCTCGGACGGCGGGGTATAGAGTCCCTCCGATCGCGCGGCCGCAAACGCCTCGCGGCAGGCGCCCTTGTCCGTCACCGTGTAACCGTAAGCGTCGTCCGGCGTGAGCGTCTGCGGCACCAACGGCGGAATGTGCGTCGGAAAGGGCTGCGTCGGCGACAGGGTCTCGCCTTCGGCGCCGCCTTGCGGCACCGGCCGCTCCTCGACCGGAAACACGGGCTCGCCTGTGTCGCGGTCGAGAACGAAGATGAAGCCCTGCTTGGTCGGCTGAATGACGACATCGCGCGGCGTGCCGTCGACATCGATCGTGGCCAGCGTCGGTTGCGCCGGAAGATCGTAGTCCCAAACGTCATGATGAACCGTCTGGTACGCCCACACGAGTTCGCCGGTTTCGCCCTTCAGCGCGACGACGGAGTTGGCGTGCTTGTTGTCGCCGGGTCGAAGGCCGCCGTAGAAATCAGGACTCGGCGAAGAGGTCGGCAGAAACACCAATCCCCGCTTCGAGTCCGTGGACATCGGCGCCCAAACGTTGGCGTGTCCGACGTCCTTGTAGCCTTCGCCCCAGGTCGCTGTCGCCGGATCGGCGGGATCGCGCGGGACGGGATCCCACGACCACTTCACCGCACCTGTGCGAACGTCGAATGCGAACACCATTCCTCTCGGCGCGGCGAGGCGAGCATTGTCGCTGATCGACGATCCGACGATCACCGTATCGCCCAAGACGACGGGCGCCGACGTGATTTGAAACTCGCCCGGCCACAACAACTGCAAGCTGGGCTCGACCTTCACCTGCCCCCCCGCTCCAAAATCCGAACACGGCTTTCC
>QKCS01000342.1 GCA_003246795.1 Alphaproteobacteria bacterium | reverse complement strand
ACGCGGGACACCACCTCGCCTTGGCGGGCGTAACCGCTCGCCGCTGAGGCGAGCCGTAGGCCCAAATTTCGGGCTCCTGCCTAGTGCTGCAACAGCGAAATGCCCCCGTTCCGGGCATGCGGAACGGTGCGTCCTACAATTCCGATCTCTGTTGCTGAAACAGCACGAGAATCAGCGGTTCACGCGTTGTCAAAGCTCCCGAAGCGCGCCTTCATATTTACGAAAGGCGCCGCCTTCGCAGGTGCGGCACGCCGACAAGTGGGTAGGCAGTCACGTAGTGGGGCAGAAAAAATGAAGACAAAACTAGCAACGATGAGTTTGCTCGGAGCGATGTCGCTTGCGGGCTTTGTACAGCCGGCGCTTGCCGACGGCGAAGAGGAAGAAGGCGCGTGGGGTCCGTTCTCGGCAACGGTCGCCGTGACGTCCGACTATCGCTTCCGCGGCATCAGCCAATCGGACAACGAAGCGGCGATCCAAGGCAGCATCGACTTCGCGCAAGACTGGTTCTTCGCGGGCGTATGGGCCTCGAACCTCGATTTCTCGGGCTTCGGCGATCCGGACACATCGGTTGAAGTGGATCTTTATGCGGGTGCGACGGCCGCCCTCTCTGACAGAGTGAGCGGCACGATCAAGGCGGTCTACTACGCCTATCCGGACGAGGACATTCCCGGCGTCGATTATAACTACTGGGAATTCATCGGCTCACTCGACTTCGATCTCGGCAAGGCCGGATTCGGCGCTGAAGTGGCGTATAGTCCTGACTTCTTCGGCGAGGTCGGCGACGCGGTCGCGTTGACGGGCACGCTCACCGTGCCGCTCTGGAGCGAGCTTTGGATCTTCGACGGCGGCATCGAAACGTCCGCCCATCTCGGTCACCAGTGGTTCGAAAGCAGCGGTCTGGTCGACTACCTGTATTACGACCTCGGCGTGTCGGCGACGGCAGGCGTCTTCACCTTCGACGCACGCTATGTCGATACGGACCTCAGCGCCGCGGAATGCGGCCATCCGGACTATTGCGACAGCGGATTCGTTTTCACGCTATCGGTCGCGCTTCCGGGTTAGCGCCTACCGAATCACAGTTGCCGAAATTCATCAGCCCCCGCGCAAACGAGCGCGGGTGCTTTTTTCGCGCGCGGTTTCGCGCCGTTCTGCTCAAACAGCAAGCACTTTCGCCGGTGCGAACCGGTGACACGGCAGCCATGATTCGAATCGCAAAGTGATTCGCCGCAAGCAGCAGTGACATTTGCGACTCAGCATGCCTCCGACACCGCGCGCGTTAACGCGTTGTCAACCAAGATGGTCGCAAAGCTTAACGCGGGACAACCATTGCCGAGTCGTGGCCGCGACCGCGTCTCGACAAGGCCGGACCCCAATCCGGTGTTCGAAGTTTTGAGTTTGCAACTTGAAGGAAGAGATTCGGCAATGAAGACGATTTCCTGGAAGGCGGGCCTGTTGGGCGCGCTTGCGTTGATAAGCATCGCCCCCGCCGCGCAGGCCGCCGAAGAGGGCGCCTGGGGTCCGTTCACGGCGGGCGCGACGCTGACGTCCGACTACCGCTTCCGTGGGATCTCCAACTCCAACCGCGACGGCGCGATCCAGGGCTGGGGCCAATACGACCATGCAGTCGGCTCGAACGGCACCATCTTCGGCAACATCTGGTTCTCGACGATCGATTTCAATGACGCGACGACCTACGACTCGTCGATCGAAGTCGATCTCACCGCCGGATACAACTACAGCTTCTCCGACCAAACGTCGGCCGGCATCCGCGCGATCTATTACTGGTACGCCGACGCGGACGCGCCCGCGGGCATGCCGGAATACGACTACTTCGAACTGGCCGTGAACGCCGAGCACGACTTCGGCATGGCGTCGGTGTCGGGCGAGTTCGCCTGGAGCCCGGATTACTTCGGCGAGGTCGGCGACGGCTTCGCCGTCGTGGGCGGCGTGACGGTGCCCTTGTTGGACACGTTCGCCTTCTTTGACGGCGGTCTCGAGGCGTCGGCGCATCTCGGCCACCAGTGGATCGACGACAATACGACCGCGGGCATTCCCGACTACCTCTATTGGGACGTCGGCGCGACGGCGACGTGGGGCATCTTCGGCTTTGACGTGCGCTACGTCGACACCGACTTGAGCCGCACGCAATGCTACGCGGGCCTCGATCTGTGCGAAGGCGGCGTCGTCCTGTCTGTTTCCGCCGACCTTCCCGGCTAACCGACGCATACGAGTTGGCGTTCGAAAGCCCTCGCGTGAAACGCGGGGGCTTTCGCTTTATGCGCCGAGGAATTCGACGACGGCGGCCTTGTAGACCTTGTCGCCCACCGTCGTCATGTGATCGCGTCCCGGCACGATCGCCACACGCGCCGACGGTAGCGCCTTCGCAAGCGCGGACGGCGGCCCGGTGATCGTGTCCTTCTCGCCCACGACGATCAGGGTCGGCACGTCCACGACCGCAAGCTCGGCAGGGGTCAGCGAACGCCGCGGCCTGGTCATGCACAGCGCCAGCGCCTCCAGATCGTTGCGGCCCTGCTCGGCGAACAACCGGAACTGCCGGGGCACCGCGTCGGAAATCGACGACACATCCGGCGCTCGCAATGCCGCCGCGATCGACGCGGTCTCCGCTGTCCCGCGCCCATAGTAGTTATCGCCGACGCCCGCGATCACCGCCCGTCGGACGCGGTCGGGTGCGTCGTGCAACAGCCGCAAGCTGATGAACCCGCCCATCGAATAACCCATCACGTCCGCCTGGTCGAAGCGCAGATGATCCATCAGCCGGACGATGTCGGCGGCAAGTTCGCCCTCGTCATAGGCTTCGCGCCGATGCGGCTTGTCGCTTTCGCCATGCCCACGAACGTCGAGCGCAACGACCTGCCGACCCGCGGCCGTGAGCGTGTCGTACCAGCCCGGCGCGCGCCAATTCGTGACCCTGTTCGACGCGAATCCATGCACCAGAATGATCGGAGAACCTTCACCCGCGACCTCGTAGGCGACCGAGATCCCGTCCGAAACCGCAAACTTCGCCATAGGACCCCTTGAGTGCCGTTTGCCAAAGCGCGAGGCTAACGCGCCGCAACCGCGAGGAACAATGCAGTGTCGCTCGACGCCTTGAAACGCGAAGCCTGCGGAGCGATCGACGCCCTTCGCGAAGAACTGGTGGCGGCAAGCCATGCGATCCACGCCAAACCGGAACTTGCCTTCGAGGAGCGATTTGCATCCGACCTCCTCGCCAAGGCCGTCGGACGCCACGACCTCCCCGTCGACCGTGGCGCCTACAAGGTCGCAACCGCCTATGCCTCCGAATTCGGGCCGGCAGGCGCGCCCGTGATGCGCATTCTTTCCGAATACGATGCCTTGCCGGGCATCGGCCACGCGCGTGCGGACACAATATCATTGCGACGGCGGGCCTTGGCGCGGCGCTTGGGCTCTCGAAGCTCGGGGCGAAACTCACGGGCCGCATCCGCTATTTGGGAACGCCGGCGAGGAACGCGGCGGCGGCAAGGAAGTGATGGCCCAGCACGGCGC
>QKCS01000001.1 GCA_003246795.1 Alphaproteobacteria bacterium | reverse complement strand
TGAAGGCCGACTTGCCGCCGCCGTCCTGCGACGCGGCGCGAACCTGCGAGAGGATGTCGGCGAAATTCTCACCGCCAGCATCGCCGTTCGCCGCACGCGCGCTCTTGCCCGCTGCGTTCGGCAGCGCTGTCGGCGCGATGAAGGTTGCGATATCGGTCATCTCACACGCTTGGCTTTGGGCACTTGCCCTCGCGGCGTTTGTTAGCAAGGCGCTTGCCACAGCGGTTTGCCGCCAAAATCCAACGAACGCGCGCAGGCGGTGCAGCGAACGTGCGGCAGAGTTTGCAGGCGAGGCGGCAGTTTCGACCGCTTCTGCGGCGTGTTGTGCCGGGTGGCGCCCGCTGGCACCGGCGTTGCACTCTTCTTCACGCAACAACAGATCAGCGAGCGTCCTCGCATGTCCGGAAGATCGCCAAATCGCAAGCAATCTTGCGCCTTTCGCGACGATTTCGCGACCGGTGGCGCGTCGCCGGACAGGCAGAATCTATGCTCCGACGGGGCAGGATTTGCCGAGGTCGAAGCGGGTTAGGAGACGTTCATGTCGCTCAATGCGATCCTCAATACGGCGACGAGCGCCCTGCAGACCAATCAGAGCGCGCTGCGCGTCACGTCGAACAATATCGCCAACGTCAACACCGACGGCTATCACCGCCGGGTCGTGCAGCTTTCGCCGCAGTTGACCGGCGGCAAGTTGAACGGCGTGACGATCGAACAGATCAAGCGCATCACCGACTACTATCTCGCGCGCGAGGCGACGACCGCGACGGGCGCGCTCGGCAAGGCGAACGTGCTCGACGCTTATTTCGAACGCGTACAGGACTTGGTGGGTTCGCTCGACGGCGGTTCGTCCTTGGGCGAGCGCGTGTCCGGCGCGATGACCGCTTTGGCGCAGCTGAGCGTCGAGCCGGCCTCGGCCGCCAGGCGCAACTCGGCCGTCACGTCGATCGGCTCGGCGTTGAACGCGATCTCGGGGATGGCGTCGAACATCCAATCGCTGCGGCAGGACACGAACTCGCAGCTGTTGACGGACGTGACGACGGTCAACGGCCTGATCGATCAGATCTACGAACTGAACGTCCGGATCAAGAGCGTCTTCAACAACAACGATACGTCGACCGGCTTGCTGGACCAGCGCGACCGCGCCGTCGCCGAGCTCTCCAAGTTCCTGGACATTCGCACCTACGAACAGACCGACGGCGGCTTGTACGTCTCACTCGCCGACGGGACGAACCTGATCACGGATTTGAGCGCGAGACTGAGCTACCCGGGTCCGACGTCGGTCGCGGCGACCGTATCGTTCCCGACGCTGTCGCTGCAGAAATACGACCCCGAGAGCGGGAACACGATCGGGACGGCCATCGCGCTCGAAAGCCACATTCAAGGCGGCGAGCTTCGTGGCCTGATCGACATGCGCGATCGGTACCTGACCGACTTGGCGGAGCAATTGGGCCTGGTCGGCGGATCGATGGTCAATCAGCTGAACGCGGTTCACAACGACAGTTCGTCGGTGCCGCCGGCCGCCAGTATGACGGGCCGCAACACGGGTTTGTTGGGTACGGATGCGCTGAACTTCACGGGCAATGCGTCGATCGCGGTGGTCGATTCACAAGGTGCGTTGGTGCAACGTCTCGATCTCGACCTGTCGACGATCGCGACGGTCGACGACTTGGTGACGACGATCAACGCCTCGCTCGGCGGCAGCGCGACGGCGAGCTTCACGAACGGGGTGCTGTCGATCAGCGCGTCGGTGGCGGGCGAAGGCATCGCCTTCCTGCAAGATCCGACGACGCCCGCCTCACGCGGCGGCAAGGGGCTTTCGCACTTCTTCGGCCTGAACGACTTGGTGACGTCGACGAGCACGTCGAATTACCCGACGGGCGTCGCGGGCGGGGACGCGCACCAGTTCGGCGCCGGCACGGCCGAGTTCGTTCTGCGCGGCACGAACGGCGTGATTTTGAACACGTTCACGCTGACCGTCGGCGGCGCGACGTTCGACGACATCGTCACGGATCTGAACACGGCCGCCGGCGGATACGCGACGTTCGCGCTCGACGCCAACGGCGTTCTGACCATGACGCCGGCGACGGCCGGGGCGCGCCTCGAAGTCCGGGACGACACGACGGACCGCGGCGCCACGGGCGTGAGCCTGACGCAATTCTTCGGCATGGGCACGGCGAACCTGCAGAACCAAGCCGCGGGCCTTGCCATCCGCAGCGACATCGCAAGCGACAGTTCCAAGATGGCGCTGGCGCAACTCGATCTGACGGGCGCGACTGTCATCGGCGACACGGTTTTGGGCGCGGCCGACAACTGCGGCGCGCTGCAGCTTGCGGCGATCGCGAACAACAGCGTGTCGTGGGCGGCCGCGGGCGGCCTCGCCTCAGGGACGATGTCGATCGGTGACTACGTCGCACAGATCATGGGCGCGCAGGCGGACCTCGCGAACGCGGCCGAGACCGACCGGGTCTATCGCCAGGACGTCAGTGAAGAAGTCGACGCGCGGCGCAGTTCGGTCGAAAGCGTCAACATCGACGAGGAGCTCTCGGCGATGATGGTCTATCAGCAAGCCTACAACGCGTCCGCGCGTCTGCTGACCGTGGTTCAGCAGATGTACGACACGTTGATCAACGTCGTATAGGGGTGAGACACCGTCATGATTGACAGAGTCGGATCGTGGTCGCTGCATCAGTCGATTTTGAGCGAGTTCACGCGCGCCCAAGTGCGCACGGCGGTGACGCAACAGCAGATCGCGACCGGCAAGGTCGGCGATCAATACGCGGCCGCGAAGGAGAAGGCCGGCATCCTCGCCACCGCGAAGATGAAAGCGGCCGACGTCGAAGCCTATAAGGCGACGACGAACGAGGCGCTCAACCGGCTGAACCTGCAGGACATCCAGTTGGTCCAACTGAGCGACTTGTCGGCGCGGTTGCGCCAAGCGATGGGGGAGGCGCTGGCCTCGGGTCACGCGCCGGCGTTCATGGACGAGGTCAGCAACCTCTATGAAGAAGCGGTGACGATTCTCAACACCAAGGTCAACGGTCAGTATATCTACGGCGGGTCGCGTTCCGACCAGCCGCCGATAAATGCAACGACGCTCGCCGATCTTCAGGCCGCCGCCGCCGTTACCGACGTGTTCGACAATACGGACCTCAAGCAGTCGCTGCGCGTCGATGAAGCGGAGATGATCGAAACGGGCTTGACGGCGAGCGACATCGCGAGGGATCTGTTCCAAATGTTCAAGGACATCGCGGACTTCGACGTCGGCGTCGACGGTCCGTTCGCCTTCGACATGACGCAGGCGCAGATCACGTTTCTCAGCACGACGCACGCCGGCGTGCCGGCCGTTCAGGACGGGATCAATGCGATCGCCGCGATCAACGGATCGCGCCACGAGCAGGCGACCTCGGTCATGGAGCGGCACGAGAGCATGACGAACTACTTCACCAAGTTCATCGGCGACATCGAGGACGTCGACGTGGCGGCGGCGGTCACGCGGCTTAACCAGGATCAGGTGGCGGCCGAGGCGAC
>QKCS01000073.1 GCA_003246795.1 Alphaproteobacteria bacterium | reverse complement strand
AACCGATGGCGACGCAGCGCGACTTGAGCCTCGCCTATTCGCCGGGCGTGGCGGTTCCGGTTCGCGCGATCGCCGAAGATCCGTCCACAGTCTACGACTACACGGCGAAAGGGAATCTCGTCGCCGTCATCTCGAACGGCACGGCGATCCTCGGGTTGGGCGATCTCGGACCCATGGCGTCGAAACCCGTGATGGAAGGCAAAGCCGTCCTCTTCAAGCGCTTTGCCGACGTCGACGCGATCGACCTCGAGGTCGAGACCTCCGACGTCGACGAGTTCGTCAATTGCGTGCGCTTCCTCGGCGCGACCTTCGGCGGCATCAACCTCGAGGATATCAAGGCCCCCGACTGCTTCATCATCGAGCAGCGCCTGCGCGAAATGATGGCGATCCCCGTCTTCCACGACGACCAGCACGGCACCGCGATCATCACTTCGGCGGGCCTCATCAACGCGCTGCACCTGACAGGGCGCGACATCAGGAAGACGACGATGGTCGTGAACGGCGCGGGTGCGGCGGGCATCGCCTGCCTGGAACTCATCAAGGCGATGGGCATGCCGCACGAGAACGCGATCCTCTGCGACACCAAAGGGGTCATCTACAAGGGCCGCGCCGAGGGCATGAACCAGTGGAAATCGGCGCACGCCGTGACGAAGAAGGCGCGCACGCTGACGCAAGCCTTGGAAGGCGCGGACGTGTTCTTGGGGCTCTCCGTCAAGGGCGCGGTGACCCAGGCGATGGTCAAAGGCATGGCTGCGAAACCGATCATCTTCGCCTGCGCCAATCCCGACCCCGAGATCACGCCCGAGGAAGTGCACGCCGTCCGCGCCGACGCCATCGTCGCGACGGGCCGCAGCGACTATCCGAACCAGGTGAACAACGTTCTGGGGTTTCCCTATATCTTTCGCGGCGCGCTGGACGTGCGCGCGCGCACGATCAACGATGCGATGAAGATCGCCGCCGCCAATGCGCTGGCGAAACTCGCGCGCGAGGACGTGCCCGACGAAGTCGCCGCCGCCTATCACACCGCGCGCCCGAAATTCGGCGCCCAATACATCATCCCCGTGCCCTTCGACCCGCGCCTGATCTCGACCGTGCCGGTCGCCGTCGCCAAGGCCGCGATGGAATCCGGCGTCGCGCGCAAGCCGATCGCCGACATGGACCGCTATGCCAACGAACTCGCTTCGCGCCTCGATCCGATCGCCTCGATCGTCCAGCGCGTGACCGCGCGCGTGCGCATGCAGCCGAAGCGCGTCGTCTTCGCCGAGGGCGAAGAGGAGCCGGTGATCCGCGCCGCGCTGTCCTATCAGAACTCGGGGCTGGGCAAGGCGATCCTGATCGGCGATCCGGAACGCATCCGCGAGACCGCGCGCGGGGCCGGCATCCCGAACGTCGGTGAACTCGAGGTGCAGTTCGCCCGCGAAAGCCCGCGCACGCAGGAATACGCCGAAGCGCTCTACGCGCGCTGGCGCCGCCGCGGCTCGCTGTTCCGCGATTGCGTGCGCCAGGTGACCTACGACCGCAACATCTTCGGCGCCTCCGTTGTCGCGGCCGGCCACGCCGATGCGATGGTCACCGGCGTCACGCGCCACTATTCGGTCGCGCTCGCCGATGTGCGTCATGTGCTCGACGCCAAGGCGGGCGAACGCATGGTGGGCGTTTCGATCGTCCTGCATTCCGGCCGCGTCGTCTTCGTCGCCGACACGACCGTGCACGAGATGCCCGAGCCCGAGGAACTCGCCGACATCACGGTCCAGACGGCGGGCGTCGTGCGCCGTTTCGGCCACGAGCCGCGCGTCGCGCTTCTCGCCTATTCGACGTTCGGCCAACCCTGGGGCGAGCGTTCGCAGCGCGTGCGCGAGGCCGTCGAAATCCTCGACAAGCGCAACGTCGACTTCGAATACGACAGCGAGATGAACGCCGACGTCGCGCTCGACAGGGACCGCCTCGCTCTCTACCCGTTCTGCCGGTTGAAGGAGCCGGCCAATGTGCTCATTATGCCGGCGATCCATTCCGCCTCGATCTCGACCACGATGACCGAGGTTCTGGGCGGCGCGACGGTGATCGGCCCGCTGCTGGTCGGCCTGTCGAAGTCGGTTCAGATCGTGCCTTTGGGCGCGACGATGAGCGACATCGTCAACATGGCGGCCCTGGCCGCCTACAACATCGGAAACTGAGCGATGCTGAACATCCACCTCGTTCCGTGCCTCCAGGACAACTATGCCTATCTGGTGCACGAGCCCTCGTCGAACGCGGTGGCCATCGTAGATCCGTCGGAGGCCCCGCCGGTCTTCGCGGCGCTCGAGAAGCATAAGCTTACCCTCACGCACATTTTGAACACGCACCATCACTTCGACCACACGGGCGGCAATCTTCCGCTGAAGGAAAAGACGGGCGCCAAGATTATCGGCCCGAAAGCCGACGCCGACCGAATTCCGGGCATCGACCTGGGCCTGGGCGAAGGCGACACGTTGACGTTCGGCAACGCGACCGCGCGCGTCTTCGACATCCCGGCCCACACCAAGGGCCACATCGCCTTCTGGTTCGAGGCTGACAAGGCCGTCTTCACGGGCGACACGATGTTTGCGATGGGCTGCGGCCGCCTGTTCGAAGGAACGCCCGCGCAGATGTGGTCGAGCCTGTCGAAGCTCGCGACGCTGCCGCCCGACACGCGGGTCTATTGCGGCCATGAATACACGCTCTCGAACGGACGCTTCGCGCTTTCGCTCGAGCCGCACAATCAAGCGCTGAAGAAGCGCATGGTCGAAGTCGAACGCCGCCGCGCCGAGGGCGAACCGACGATCCCGACGACCATCGGCCTCGAACGCGAGACGAACCCGTTCCTCCGCCCGACGAGCGCGGAGTTGCGCAAATCGCTCGGCATGGAGAGCGCGGACGTCGTCGCCGTCTTCGCTGAGACGCGGCACCGCAAAGACAATTTCTGATGACGGCGGACGAAATCATCGGCCTGCTTGATCTGAAACCGCATCCCGAAGGCGGCCACTTTCGCGAGACCTTCCGCGACAACGGCGGCCCACGCGGCGCCTCGACCGCCATCTACTACCTTTTGAAGCAAGGCGAGCGCTCGCACTGGCACCGCGTCGATGCGGCGGAGGTTTGGCATTGGTATGCAGGCGGTCCTCTCGAGCTCGCGCTCTCGACCGACGGCAAGGAGAGCGAAACCCGCGTCTTGGGCCCAAACCTTTCCGCCGGCGAACAACCGCAACTGATCGTGCCGAAGCACGTCTGGCAGAGCGCCAAGCCGTTGGACGCTTTCACGCTTGTCGGCTGCACCGTCGCGCCGGCTTTCGCATTCGACGGCTTCGAGATGGCGCCGCCGGATTGGCGCCCGGGCTAGCGGAAGATCTGGCGCAGCTGGCGCTCGATCGCGAACGACGACGGACGGCCCGCAAGCCCGTGCTCTGCGCTGAAATTGATGATCAGCATATCGCCTTGCAGAAACACGCCCGGCGAGCGCGCTTGCACGAAACGAACGCGGCGCAAATAGGCGATGACGCCGGCGCGGCCGCGCCCGGTGCG
>QKCS01000002.1 GCA_003246795.1 Alphaproteobacteria bacterium | reverse complement strand
GGCGCGATCGCAATTCGGTCCGTGTCAATGCCCCTGGCGGACGACGGCTCCTCGACAACGAGCTGCCACTTGACCGTTGGAATATCGTCCGGAAACGTGCTCTTCGGCGACAGGATGTAGAGGTCGGGCGGCGGACCGCTGCCCAAGCTTGGCAGACTGCAGCCGGCAAGAGCGAACGCCAGCAGCGCTCCGATCGAAGTGCGGCGGAACCCCATCAACGTCCTCCCTCGGGCTTATATTCGACGGCCTTGTCGCCGAAGATCAATGACGACGGACTGGACTCGAGCCTCTGCGCGGCGCGATCGATCGACGCGATCATCTGGCGTGCGTCGCTGATCGCGAGCAAGAGCTCCGGCAAGCCCGCCCGCGCGAAATCGCGCAAAGGCCCCCGCGCTTCTTTCACGATCACTCGGATGTCGCGGGTAACGCCGCGGATGTCGGCAAAGGTGTTCTTCGCATCGCCGCGGATCAGCGTGTCGAGGTTGGTCGCGATCGAGCCGAACTTCTCTGACGCCTTCGCCAGATTCCCCGACAGCTTCTCGACATGCGTGATCGTGTCGGCGAACTTCTTCTCGTTGTCGCCGCTCAGGAAGTTGGCAAGCCGGTCGAGCACCTCATTGCCGCGGTTGATGAGTTCCGGCGCGCCCGCGAACAGCTTTTGGAACGTCGATTTGCGCGTCTCGATGATGGGGTATGGCTGGTCCGGCGCCGCGACAAGCGGATTGGACTTCTCCGATCCGCCCGCAATCAAGATCGCCGCCACGCCGGTCAGGCCCTGCGTTTCCAGCGTCGCGTAGGAGTCATCCTTCACCGGCGTCATGCGGTCGACGCGAATGCGCACGAGCACGTTGTTCGGGTTGTCGACATCCAGCTTGAGATCGATCACCTCGCCGACCTTGATGCCGTTGTAAAGAACGTCGGCCGCTTTGTTCAGCCCCGAAACCGATCCCTCGAACTTCAGATCATAGAGTTGATATTGCCGATCGAATTCGAACCGGCCGATCCACAAGAGAAAGAGGACGGTCAAGACGGCGGCGCCGATCGCGAACCCGCCGATCAAAAGGTGATGTGCGCGCGTTTCCATGGCTCAAGCGCTCCTATGCCTTTGGCGGCGCGGACTTGGCGGCCATCGCCGCCCGTCCGCGGGGCCCGTGAAAATATTCCCGAATCCAGGGATGCTCTTGGGTCATCATGTCGCCGATCGTACCGGTCACCAGGACCTTCTTCTCGGCCAGCACCGCAATCCGGTCGCAGATCGCGTACAGACTGTCGAGGTCGTGGGTCACCATGAATACGGTCAAGCCCAACGTCGCCTGAAGGTTCTTGATCAGTTCGTCGAAAGCCGACGCGCCGATCGGGTCGAGCCCCGCCGTCGGTTCGTCCAGAAACACGATTTCCGGGTCGAGCGCCAGCGCGCGCGCGAGCCCAGCCCGCTTGCGCATACCGCCCGAAAGTTCCGACGGAAACTTAGGTCCCGCCTCCGGCGGCAAGCCGACAAGGCCAATCTTGATGGCGGCGATCTCGTCCATGAGCTTCTGCGACATATGCAGATGTTCCTTCAGCGCGACTTGAATGTTCTGCGCGACCGTCAGCGAAGAAAACAACGCGCCGTCCTGGAACAGCACGCCCCAACGCCGTTCGACCGCGCGCTCTTCGGCGGGCGTCATCTCGTGCCGTGCCTTGCCGAAGATTTCGATGCTGCCCGCGCGCGCCTTGTTGATGCCGAGGATCGTGCGCAGCAGGACCGATTTGCCGGTTCCCGACCCGCCGACGATCCCCAGCACCTCGCCGCGGTAGATGTCGAGGTCGAGATGATCGTGAACGACCTGCGTTCCGAACTGATTGCGGAGATCGCGGACCGAGATGATGACGTCGCGCCCCATGTCCTCAGATCCCGAGCTTCACGAACATGATCGAGAACAACGCGTCGAGCACGATGACGGTGAAAATGCCTTCGACCACCGAGGCCGTTGTGCGCTGACCGACCGACTCGGCGCTTCCCTCGACCTTGAGTCCCTCGAAGCAACCGATCATCGCGATTGCAAGGCCGAACACCGGCGCCTTGATAAAGGCGACGCCCGCATCCCAGATGTCGACCGCGTCCTTCAGGCGCTCGATGTACATGGCGGGCGACATCTCGAGCTCCGTCCACACGACAAGACCGCCCCCCAAAAGTCCCATCATCGCCGCGATGAATCCGAGGATCGGCATCATCACCAAAAGTGCGATCACGCGCGGCAGGACGAGAACCTCCATTGGATCGAGGCCCAGCGTGCGCATGGCGTCGATTTCTTCGCGCAGTTTCATGGAGCCGATCTGCGCCGTGAACGCGCTACCCGACCGGCCCGCAACCATGATCGCGGTCAAAAGGATGCCGATTTCGCGCAGGAACGAAACCGCGACCAAATTGACCGTGAACACCTCGCCCCCAAACCGCGCCAACTGCTCGGAGCCTTGGTAGGCCAGCACCGCACCGATCAGAAACGAGATCAAGCTGACGATCGGAACCGCGTCGAAACCGGTCTGCTCCATGTGATAGACGGTCGACGTCACGCGCAAACGCAGCGGATTGACGATCGTCTTCGCCAACGTCTCGAGGACGAGACCGAAGAATCCGACGAGATCACAGCCTGTCCGAAAGCCCTCGTCCACCGCATCGCCGATGCGCACGACCAAGTTGACGAACAAGTTTCCGATATGTGGCTCGATCTTCGCCGGCCGGTCGCTCTTGGCGACCGCATTCAAGAGGGTTGATTGCGCGGGCGTTGCCCCCGCCATGGTGACCGCCGCACCTGCCTGCTCGAACGAACGCTCGGTGCGATAGATCAGCCAAGCTCCGGCCGTATCCAACCGCCTAAGATCCGAGAGATCGAAGGTCGCGGAGCGGCGCCCGATGGTATCGACGGTCTGCAGCGCCCGCTCGATCGCCGCCGCGTGCCGGACCACCCAGTCGCCCTTCGGGCGCAACATCAGCGACGACGCGTCTTCCGAGACGTCAAGCCACGCCTGCGCTTCGCCCACCATTGCGACGCCTACCCCACACGCACACGGCGCCCAGTGCCCAGCACGCACAGCCGCCAAAAACCCGGGGAAATGTGCCCGGACGGCACATCCCCAGCAAGTCGTTAGCAATTTGCACGCCGCGGGCTTCAATGTAGTTAAGCCCGCGTGACGCCGCCCACACCGTTAGGCTTGCCTTGCGCGCCGACTCGACGACAATTTCGATTCTCCAGAAGGTACTTAGCCGGCGCCGTTCACCTCAGGGTTGCGTCGACAGGCGAAAAGGAAACACGCGATGACGGCGGCAGACCATATCCCGGAGGAACTTGCGGCCGCCCGGGCAGACCATCGCCCGCAATTCGTGCCGGTTTTGAAATCGGACCTCGTTGCCACCTTGGCCGAGCAGGGAATCGCGAACGACGAACTCACCGATTTCCAAACGCTGTGCGCGTTCTTGGGCGCGTATTTCCATCACGACTTCTACGACGAACTAAGCGAGTTGAAGGACATCTACGCCTGGTTCGCGCCGACCGGCCCAAGGC
>QKCS01000328.1 GCA_003246795.1 Alphaproteobacteria bacterium | reverse complement strand
CTCCCCGGGCCGGATTCGAACCAGCGACCAACCGGTTAACAGCCGGTTGCTCTACCACTGAGCTACCGGGGAACAATTCGCGAGAGCTCGCTACCGAAACGGCAGGGGCGTCGCTATATCAGAGCGACGTTCATCACGGAAGAACAAACCGCCAGCGGGAGTTGTGCTTGTGTCCCATGTCCGCGTCGGCCAAATCCGGATCAAGCTTCCGCGCTCGAAGACCGGGCGGCGCGCGCTCGGCGGGGCGCTGGTCGCAGGCAGCGCGCTTTGGTTCCTGCCGGTGCTCGGGTTGTGGATGCTGCCGGCCGGGTTGCTCGTGCTCTCGATCGATTCACATCGCGTTCGCAGGTTCCGCCGGGTGCAAGAGGTGAAGATCGTGCGCTGGTGGCGGACCCGCCGGACAACCGAACCTTGAGACCCCGGAAAGAAAAAGGGCCCGGCGAACCGGGCCCGAAGTTTGGGTAAATGGTGGGGTGTCTTCATGGGAAGACAACGACAGATTGGGTTCTCAAGGTTAACAAATGGTTAACGATATCTGGTAGGTGAAGGTTCGTTGGGTACGATCCCTACGGGATTCTTTAGGTCGAACTTTTGATCGCAGTCGTAGTGCATTGAAAGAGTTGGCAACGCCGCCTGCGCATCGCGCGCCGATCGCGATGAGGCGTTCGACAAAAGTGTTGTACGCAAACCACGATTCTTGAGACGAAAACGATTTGATGGCCTTCAAGCCAGGGGCCTCGGGCGTTCGCTGACGCTTCGACACGCGCTGCTTTCCCGCGTTTTGATTCCGGACGCACGCGCAGGTTTCGCACGCGAGTCGGCGAGGGTCGCGAACGTCGAGACCGATTTGTGGGGTGTGAGGGGATTGGAGGCCACGCCCGGAATTGAACCGGGGTACGAGGTTTTGCAGACCTCTGCGTAACCACTCCGCCACGTGGCCGTCCGATGAGGGGCGTCCTATAGCAGAGCGCCTGCGCGCCCACAAACCGCTTTGCGGGTCGCATTGTCAGACGGGGAGGGCGCCGATATAAGCCCGCCGGACACGACATCCTTCCCCGGATTTTCCTCATGACCAACCTGTCCGCCGCCCGCGCCTTCATGGTCGAGGGGCAGGTGCGCACGAACGACGTCACCGACAAGCGGATCACGGAGATCATGGGGCGGCTTGAGCGCGAGCGCTTCGTTCCGTCGGGAAAGCTTGCGCTGGCCTATGCGGATGTGTGCGTCGAGGTGAAGCCCCGGCGGTTTCTGCTCGATCCGCGGAGCTTCGCGAAGCTGCTGCAGCTGGCGGAGATTCAGGAAAGCGACCGCGTGCTCGATGTCGCATGTGCAACGGGCTACTCGACCGCGGTCATCTGCGGGTTGTCGGCCGACGTCGTGACGCTCGAACAAGACGAAGACCTTGCCAAGTTCGCGGCGCCGATCTTGCGGGGCTGTCAGAAACTCGGCCGGCTCTACGGCGTCGTCGGTCCGCTCAATGTCGGTGCGCCGGGCCAAGCGCCCTTCGATGTCATTTTCGTGAACGGCGCGGTTGACGATATCCCGCAGGCCTGGGTCGACCAGCTGAAGGAGGGCGGCCGCTTGGTCGTCATTTTGCGCGAAGGGGCGGGCGGTAAAGGTTACTACTGCGTGCGCAAAGCCGGGGCGCTTAGCCGGAGGTTTGCTTTTGATGCAACAGTTCCGGTGCTACCCGGGTTCGAACGTTCACGAAGCTTTGTTTTTTAAAGCGTTTCTGTTGTTCAAACGAGCGTTTGACCCTAGATATTAAGCCGACTTTTAGGCTCGTGTTGTTAACTTCTCACTCCGTGATGGGTAGGAGAGTTTCATGTTGGTTGGGGAAAACACGCGTGTTTTCCGCAAGGGCGCGCGGCATGGCTTCAGATTGGCCTTGCTTGCGACGGCGCTTTGGATACCGGACGCACTCGCAGCTGATTCGCTGACCGACGCTTTCATCAAAGCCTATCAGACCAATCCGCAGCTCTTGTCCGAGCGCGCGAACTTGCGCGCGACCGACGAGAACGTGGCGCAAGCGATCGCGTTGTGGCGGCCGCGCGTGACGATCAGCGCCGACTACTCGCGCATCAAGACCGAATCGAAGACCGATCCGGCGGTGACGAGCACCGAAGTCAAAACGCGCCCGTGGGGCGCGGACATCACCGCGACGCAGACGCTGTTTTCGGGCGGGCGCATTCTCGCGCAACGCCGTCAGGCCGATGCCGGCGTGCGGGCCGGACGCGCGATCCTCCATTCGACCGAGCAGAGCGTCTTTCTCGACACCGTGACGTCGTACATGAACGTCGTGCGCGACGAAGCCGTTTTGAACTTGAATCAACAGAACGTCGAGCTGCTGAAGAAACAGCTTGAAGCCGCGCAAGCGCGCTTCGAGGTCGGCGAGATCACGCGCACGGACGTGGCGCAGGCCGAAGCGCGCCTGTCGGCCGGACAAGCGAGTCTGACGGCTGCGGAAGCGAGCTTGAAGGCAAGCCGCTTGTTCTATGAGCGCACCGTCGGCGAGGCGCCGGGTTCGCTCGATCCGAAGCCCGACGTTCCGACCTTGCCGGAAACGGAAGAAGCGGCGCGCACGACCGCCAATGAAGAAAACCCGACGCTCGTCGCCGCGCGCGAAGCGGAAGAGGCGTCCAAGTATGCGATCGACCTCGCCGTCTCGCAGATGATGCCGACGGTCAGCGTTTCGGCGAGCTACGGCCGCAACGGTCAGGAGCGCGGGCCGGAGACGATCGGCGACGACGCGCGCTTCACGGCGACCGCGACGTTCCCGCTCTATCAAGGCGGCGCGGAATGGTCGGGGATCCGGCAGGCGAAGGAGCTGAACAATCGCGCGCGGCTCGACGTCGAAGACGCGCGGCGCGCGACCGATGAGGGCGTGTCGAACGCATGGGAAAGCTATCGTGCGTCGTCCGCGTCGTCGGCGGCGAACCGCGAGCAGGTGAAGGCCGCCGAGATCGCGTTCGAAGGCGTGCAGCAGGAACTGGAGGTGGGTTCGCGCACGACGCTCGACGTGTTGAACCAGGCGCAAGAACTTCTTAACGCGCGCGTCGCGCTGGTGCGCAGCGAGCGAGACGAGATCGTGGCGGGCTTTGTGCTTCTGGCCTCCGTCGGCAGGCTGACGGCGAAGGAGTTGAGCTTGCCGGTTCAGCTCTACGATCCTGTCGAAAACTACGAGATGCAGACGTGGCGACCGCTTGGCTCCGCGACTTACGAAAACTAAGGTTTTTGGGCGTATTCACCGTAGTTACCGTTGGCCGTTGCGCCGACGGGGGCTACTGGCAATTGATGCGCCCTTGCCTTAGGGTCGCACCCTAGGGGTTGCGCGACGCTCGAAGAGGTTCACAACCATGGCCACACCCTCGGCACAGCAAGAACCGACGATGGAGGAGATTCTCGCCTCCATCCGCCGGATCATTTCCGAGGATGCGGAACCTGGTAAGGCCGGTGCGCCGGCACCTGCCGCCGCTTCGAACGACGGCGAAGTTCTCGAGTTGACGAACGTCGTTCACGATGACGGAACGGTCGGCAACGCCGCACAGTCGGCGCCCGCTCCGGAACCGCCGC
>QKCS01000061.1 GCA_003246795.1 Alphaproteobacteria bacterium | reverse complement strand
CGTGGCCTCTTCCGCGACGCCGTTTCAGGTCGAACCGGCCGCACGCTTCCTCGGCATCGAAAACGTTCTATGCACGCGCTTCGAAACCGTCGGCGGCCGCATGACCGGCGAACCGCTGGGCGCGCCGCTCTGGGGTGAAGGCAAGGCCGAAGCCGTCAAGGCGTTCGCGAGGACGCGCCGCATCGACCTGAAGCGGTCCTACGCCTACGCAGACGGCAATGAGGAAGTGCCGCTGATGATGAGCGTCGGCAACCCGCGCCCCACGAATCCGTTCCCGGGGTTGGAGCGCGCCGCCCGCGCGCACAATTGGCCGATCCTGCGCTTCCAGTCGCGCGGCCGTCCAAGCGTCGACACGGTCGGCCGCACGGTCGCGGCGTTGGCCGCGATGGGTCCGATCGCGACGATGGCGGCGGCCGCAGGCATCCTCAACCGCGACCTTCGCGTGGCGATCAACATCCTGGTCCCCCAATGGTCGGACGTGATCCACGCCTTCGCTGGCGTAAAGCTGAACGTCGCAGGCGAGGAACATCTGTGGTCGCACCGCCCGGCCGTCTTCATCTTCAACCACAAGACCAATTTCGACGCCTTCATCGTGGGCAAGCTCCTGCGCGTCGACTACACCGGCGTCGCCAAGAAAGAACTCGAAATGCATCCCATCATGGGCCCGGTCGGCCGCCTGATGCAGGTCGCTTTCATCGACCGCTCCGACACGAAGAAGGCCGTCGAGTCTATGAAGTCGGTCATCGAGCTCGCGCGCGATGGGATCTCGATCGTGATCGCGCCCGAAGGCACGCGCGCGCAGGGCCGCGCCCTCCTGCCGTTCAAGAAAGGCGCCTTCCGCATGGCGATGGCGGCGGAAGTGCCGATCGTGCCCATCGTCATCAAGAACGCGGAGGACATTGGCCCCCGCGATGCGGTCTTCATGCGCCCCGGCACGGTCGAGGTGGCCGTCCTCCCGCCGATCTCGGTCGCCGACTGGACGCGCGAAGACCTCGACGAACGCATCGAGGCGGTCCGTGATCTCTATGTCGCCACGCTCGACGACTGGCCCGACGGCGGCTTGAAGCTGCTAGGCCTGAAGAAAAAACGGCACCGCTAACGCACGCGTTCGCGCGCGCGTTCCTGCGCCAGCGCTTCGATCATGTCGATCCGGTGCATGATATCGGTAAGGGCGGCGGCGAAGGCCTTGCGACGTCCCGCGACGGTGGCGGTCACCTCAAGGAGTTTCTGGTTCCGCGCGAGCTGTAGGCCCGTTTGGAACAGATGCTTCGACACGGACTCGGCGCTCAAGATCTTCTGCTGCAGCATGTATTGCCGCCCCACCGCGCTGCAGTCGGTGAGCAGCTTGCGCTCATCGACGATGCCGGGATCGCGGATCGCGAGCGTATCGGCGACGACGGCGTAAGCCTCGAAGAACGACCGCAACACGCCGTGCGCCGTCAGCGGCCGGAAGCTCTTGAGCAGGGCCAGCGTCGCCTCGCGTCCGCGCGACAGTGCCTCGAGCCACGTCGGCGATTGCAGTTTCAGTTCCGCGTCCAGCCGCGCGCGGAATTCGTCCTTCTCCTTGAAGAAGAATTCGAACTTGAGGAGGTCGCGCAGGTGAAGCGCCTCCTCCCAGAACGCGGCCTCGCGTTCGACCAACGTGCGCTCGGCGGCCTTCAACAGCGCGAGCTCCGCGATCGCCGCGTTGACGAAGAAATGGATGATCGTGTTGCGATAGAAGGCCGCCGCCAAATACTGATCGGGGCCGATGCTGTAGACGGCTTCGATACCGCCTTTATGCTCCAGAACGACGTTGTGTTGCGCCAGCGAATCCAGAATGCGCCGCGTCGCGTCGATGTCGGAAAGCTTGGCGCTCGGCGCCAGTGGCAGGCGCCGCTTCGTCGCCGATTGCACATAGGCCTGAACGTCGTCCCAAACCTGCTCCAGCGTCAGCGCGCGACCGCGATGCGACAACAAAATCAACGAGACGAGCGACGTGCCCGTGATCGGCGTAACGTCGTTGATCCGCGACGACACCTCGAACGCCACTTTTTGCACTGGCAGCGTTTCCTCCTCGCCCTCCGCCTTGCCGCCGTCGGGCGGCCCCAGCATGTCGCGCATCGATACCGGCTCGGCGGCGCGGAAATAGATCCGCCCGAACGGCTTCTTCTGCGCCCGGAAGAAGCGCACGAACCACGCGAGGTTCTCAGGCCGCTTCCGCCCGCCATGCGCCTCGGCCGCGTATTCGCTGACCTCGTGCAGTTGGTCGTAGGCGATCGAAATCGGAATCAGCGCTAGATCGTCGACGCGGCCCTCGCGATAAGCCGACACGAGATAGGTGAGCAGCCCCAGCTTCGGCGGCAGCTGCTTGCCCGTCCGCGAGCGGCCGCCTTCGAGGTACCACTCCAAACTGAACCGCTTCTCGACCAAGTAGCCGAGGTACTCTCGCAACGCGAACTTGTAGACGGGGTTGTTTCGGATATCGCGCCGGATGAACACACGCCCGGCCTTGCGCGCGACGGTGCCCATCGGCCAGAACGCCATGTTGATGCCGCCGAAGGTCGTGGGCGTCGCCAGACGATTGTCGGCGAAGGCGACGGACGTCACCGCCGAATCCAAATTCGACTTGTGGCTCGGCAGGATGATGCCCGGCGCCCGTTCCAGCGCGGCCCGCGTGCGTTCGATCTGCGCGGGGTCGTAGTCGATCGCCGAACCGTAGCCCCGCGTGAACAGGCCGCGCGCGACTTGCATCATCACGTCGATCGCAAACGGACTGTGTGCCGTCCGCAATTCGTGCAGATAGCCGAGCGCCTCTTTCATGACCGAAGCGTCGCTGCGCTTCAGGGTCTTGGCGACCTCGGTGACCCCCTCGCGGAAACGGCGCGACGCCGCGATCTGTTCGCGCACGAGTTTGGGCAGCTTGTAGCGCCGTCCGATCAGACGGTACTCCGCCCGCTCGAGCGCGAGCCGCGCCTGGCGGGTCACGAACTCGGCGAACGCTTCGGGATCGCTGGCGTCCGCATCGCCCCCCCGCTTTGCCCGTTCGTCGAGTTCGGCGACGCTCGCCGGCTGACCCGCCACGACGCGGCAGCGCTCCGGCTCCACCTGAACGATCCGCTGCTGCAGCTTTTCGCGCGGCCGCCGTGGATCGCGCATCAAGAGCAAGTCAGAAACGCGCGCCACGCGTTCGCCGCCGTGTTCACGCGGCAGCCACGTCACGCGCACCGGCGCGAGCAGCACGCGGGGCTCCTTGGTCCGCTCGGCGAGCTGCGTCGCAAAGGGGCGCAGATCGTCGACTTTCATCGGCAGGCCCAGATACGACACGGCGTCTTCGGGCGTCGCCGCCGGCCGCGTTTGCGCGATCCAACGCTCCACGACTTGCCGCTCCGTCGCCGTCCGGCAATCGGTCAGGAAGACGATGCGCGCGCCGTCCGGCGCCGGCCACTGGGGCAGGGGAACGCCGGACATCTGCATCGAAACGGTCTCGTTCATCCGGGGTCGGCTTCCGAACCGGCGCTGCGCCGCAACAGACCGCGAAAGGCGTCCTGCGGCGTGCGGCCCTCGTTGATGACCCCATTCACCTCGAACGCAATCGGCATCT
>QKCS01000131.1 GCA_003246795.1 Alphaproteobacteria bacterium | reverse complement strand
GCCGGTAGCGTGATCATATTAGCGAGGAATTTTCTGCGTTTTCTCGCGATGAAGCGCGCGTCGTGCGCCCCTGTTCCCTCCGTCAGTCTCGTCTTCACGTGATGCTCAGTCAGGCGTACGGCGTGCACATTTTTTCTAGGCGCACGACGTGCATTTTTTCGGAAGTTCCTGATTGTTCCTCTTGTGCATGTAGCGGCTGAGGTTTATGGTAAATACACGATGAAGCTGGGACGTCGAACAATGAAAAAAAATACAGATGGGGCTCAGGGAGCAGCTGAGTTGGGCTTGCATAGGTCGTACGCGGACGTCTTGTAGTACGCCCGCCGTTCTGTCGGGCGAATTCTCCGAACAATACGTTTGAATACTTGGCCGTTGGCTCCGCGTCGGCGTGTGAGCGGTCTTGTGTCTCTTTGGGTGGCGACACGACATGACTTATGCAGGTGACATCGATGCGCGCGAGGCTTGGTCGCTGTTGGAGCGCGACGGCAAGGCGCAGCTCGTCGATGTGCGATCGGCGGCGGAGTGGACCTTCGTCGGGGTGCCCGATCTCAAGGGCCTTGGGAAGGCCGCGATCCTGGTCGAATGGCAGAGCTTTCCCGGCATGGGCCGCAACGCGAACTTCGAGGCGCAGGCGTCAGGCCGCTTGCGCGAGGCGGGCGCGACGGACGACACGCCGGTTCTTTTCCTGTGCCGGTCGGGCGCGCGCAGCCAAGCCGCCGCCAGCGCCATGACGGCGGCGGGCTACAAGAAGTGTTTCAATATCGCGGGCGGCTTCGAAGGCGACTTGGATGCCGCGAAGCATCGTGGTCAGGCCGGTGGATGGAAGTTTCGCCGGCTGCCTTGGGTCCAGACATAACTTCGGGTGGGGATCCGAAGGGAATTGCCGTGCCGTGCATGCCGGGGCGTCGGTGGGACGCGGGTCTACCTTGAGGGAGACCCCGGAAAGCCATCCCGTAGTTGGTGGACGTTGGGCTCGGGCGGGTTGCGCCGCTCGATTTCGGGGGGTCGTGCCCAATGGATGAAGAGTGTCAGTACGTCTGTGCGCCGGATCCGATAATGTTCGTCATCGAACGGCTGCAGCAGGGGCAAGGCAAGGCAAAAAGGGAAAAAGCAAAGTGACCTCTCAAGAAGCGAAATCCGCCGGGAGCGAAAGTTTCGAACCGATCTGGCAGCGCGTCCGCGAACGTTTGAAAATCGAGCTAGGCGCGCAGCGGTTTCAGTATTGGATCGATCCGCTACGCATCGTGTCGGCTGCGGACGGGCGTGTGGTGATCGCGTGCACCAGCCGGTTCGAACGCGATAAGGTCGTGGAAAGCCATGGCGAGCGGATCGCGAACCTGATCGCGGAGTTGGCAGGCGAATTCGGCGCCGTCGACTTTGTCGTGGATTCGCGACCGAGAGCCGTTCCGCCCACCGCTGCCAGTTCGCGAGCGACGACGCTCGATAGTCTCGGCGTGCTGCCCATCGAGCCGACGCTGGTTCAGGGATCCATTCCGCTGAACCGTACATATTCCTTCGACAGTTTCGTCACCGGCCGTTCCAACCAAATCGCCTATCAAGAAGCAAAACGGACGGCCGAGAGCGATGAGCCGGTCAACAACCCGTTGTTCCTTTATGGGGCGACCGGACTCGGCAAAACGCACCTGATGCATGCGATCGCCTGGCGCAAGTTGCAACGCAATCCCGATTTGCGCGTTCTTCTGATCACAGCCGAGACGTTCATGCGGATGTTCGTCACGGCGCTGAAGGCCAACGACACGCTGTCTTTCAAGAACCAAATGCGCAACGTCGATCTGCTGCTGGTCGACGACCTGCACTTTATCTTGGGGAAAGAGGCGACGCAGGAGGAGCTGCTGACGGCGCTCGATTGGCTGAGCGACAATCGGAAGCAGATCATCTTGTCGGCGGACCGCTCGCCTTCGCTGTTCGAGAACATCTCTGATCGCGCGCGCTCGCGCTTGCTCAAAGGCGCCTCGATCGAGATCGGTCCGACGGACTTCGAACTTCGCCTTGCAATTCTGGAGTCGAAAGCGCGGGCCGTCTCGCGCGAGCGGCCCGGTTTCGTGCTCAACAGCGAAGCCGCGCATTTCATGGCTCAGCGCATCAACACGAATACGCGCGAACTCGAAGGAGCCTTGAATCGCGTCGTGATGCAGTGCGCCGACGGCGCGCGGCCGATCACGATCGAGAACCTGAACACGTGGTTGGCGGATTTCCTGCGCGCCTACGACCGGCGGGTGACGATCGAGGAGATCAAGAAGAAGGTTGCCGAACACTATGGGCTGAAGGTCGCGGATCTGGAATCGCCTAACCGGTCCAGGTCCATTGTGCGCCCGCGCCAGGTTTCCATGTTCCTCGCGCGGTTGCTCACGCCGCGCTCGTACCCGGAGATCGGACGCCGGTTCGGAAATCGCGACCACACGACGGTCATGCATGCCGTCGAGACGATCCAACGCCTGATCGGCGTCGATCCGACGTTCGGCGAAGAGGTCGAACGGCTCCGTCTTTCGATCCGAAATTGGCCGATCGAGGGCGGTTCGGCGGGCCTGCGGCCGGCGGCCCAGGCGGAGGGCGATCAGCCTCAAGTTTGAGTAAAAATACCCTTTGATATTCAAAGGGTTATAGAGTCACTGCAGGCGGGCTTCGAGGGCGTTTTCCTGTTCCCTTGAGGCGCCGCCTGCAGGTATATTGAGCCTGCATCCGCCGCGCTTTGCGGCATTCGGGAGACCCCCCGGATGTTTGCAACTGGCGCGGCGTTTTTGTCTCCACCCCACGCTTTCTTGCGGACGCCGAATGCGGATCACAATCGAACGTGCAAGCCTTCTCAAAGCACTCAATCACGTCCAAAGCGTCGTCGAACGGCGCAACACGATCCCGATCCTGTCGAATGTGCTGATGCACGCCGACAAGGGCACGCTTTCGTTGACGGCCACGGACCTCGACATCGAGGTCGTCGAAAGCGTCGGCGCCGACGTCGTGCGCGCAGGCGCGACAACGGCCTCTGCGCATACGCTCTATGACATCGTGCGGAAATTGCCTGACGGCGCGCAGGTGCAGCTCGAGTTCGGCGAGGGCGACGGGCGGCTGACGCTTTCGGCGGGTCGGTCCAAATTCCAGTTGCAGGCCCTGCCGCGGGAAGATTTCCCGACGATGGCGGCGGGGACGCTGCCGCACAAGTTCAGTCTTGCGTCCGCCGATCTCAAGCGGCTGATCGACAAGACACGGTTTGCGGTTTCGACCGAGGAGACGCGCTATTACCTGAACGGCATCTACCTCCACGCGCAACAGGAGAAGAGCAAGACGTTCCTGCGCGCAGTCGCGACCGACGGCCATCGCCTTGCACGCTATGAGATGAGTTGTCCGAAAGGCGCCGCCGAGATTCCGGGGATCATCGTTCCGCGCAAGACCGTGAACGAGGTCCGCAAGCTTTTGGAGGATATCGAGGACGCGGTCGACATCCAGGTTTCCGACACGAAGATCAAATTCAGCCTGGGATCGGTGACGATGACGTCGAAGCTGATCGACGGGACGTTCCCGGAATATCAGCGCGTGATTCCGACAGGCAACGACAAGGCGCTGGAGGTCGTGCGCGACGAGTT
>QKCS01000337.1 GCA_003246795.1 Alphaproteobacteria bacterium | reverse complement strand
GTCCGGCGACCTGACCCGTCGCCTCCTAGCCGAAAAGGCAGAAGGCGGCGCCGCGTTCAAAGTCCATCACGTCGGCCCCGACCGCGATCTGCCGCTGTTCCAGGGCCTTGCGGTCGAGCGGGTGGCCGTCGCCGAGGCGCAGGCGATCGTCTGCACGGGCCCCTTCGACGACACGACGGAAGGCCCCGACGACTATCGCGACTACTGGCGCGAAGCCTTGGCGCGCAGGCTGCCGTTCTTCTGCGCCAACCCCGACTACCAGGTTCAGCGCGGCGACCAGCTGATCTATTGCGCCGGCGCCTTGGCGCAGGACTACGAGCGCCAGGGCGGCAATGTTCTCTATCTCGGCAAGCCGCATGCGCCGGTTTATGCCTATGTCGACGAGCGTCTCAAGGAACTCGCGGGCCGCCCGGTTCCCCGCGCGAAGTGGCTCGCTGTGGGCGACGGGTTGAAGACGGACATTGCGGGCGCGACCAACGCGGGCGTCGATGCGCTCCTGATCACCGGCGGCATACACGAGCGCGAACTATCGAACCCGGCGGGCGCGCCTGACGTTGTGAAGATTGGCGCGGTTCTCGATGCGGCCGGTTTCAAGGCCGTAGCGGCGATGCGCCGTTTGACGTGGTAGCCGCCCGCCGCCTTGTGACGCGCGGGTCCCGCCGATAGATTGCGCGCAAACGACCCCCTCTTGCATGGAAAGGTGTCTCCGACATGACGGCCAACGCGGGCTATTTCATCGAAGACTTGAAACCGGGCGTCGCCGCCTCGTTCGGAAAGACGGTGACCGAAGCCGACATCGACATGTTCGCCAAAGTCTCGGGCGATACGAACCCCGTGCATCTCGATCAGGCGTTCGCTGAAAAGACGTCGTTCAAGACGCGCATCGCCCACGGCATGCTGTCGGCGGGCTTCATTTCAGCCGTGTTGGGCACGAAGATGCCCGGCCCCGGCGCGATCTACATGAGCCAAACGCTGCGCTTCAAGGCGCCGGTCAAGATCGGTGACCATGTCGAGGCCACGTGTACGGTGACCGAAGTGATTCCGGAGAAGCGGCGCGCGGTGCTTTCCACGGTCTGCAAGGTCGGCGACACTGTCGTCATCGAGGGCGAGGCGATGGTGATGGTGCCGTCGCGCGCGAAATAGCGAACGCCCGGCGCCGACACGCGGATGCAGATCTACCGGCACTATGAGAACTTGCCGGCGGCGGCGCGCGGCGCGGCCGTCGCCGTCGGCAATTTCGACGGCGTTCACCGCGGTCACCAGGCGCTGATCGCCCGAACGAAGACGCTCGGCGACAAGCTCGGCGTCCTGGTCTTCGAGCCGCATCCGCAGGAGTTCTTCAGACCGACCGGCGAGCGATTCCGCCTGACGCCCTTTCGCGCCAAGGCGCGCCTGCTGGAACGCTTCGGAACTGATGTCCTTTATGCTCTGCACTTCGACGCCGCGATGGCCTCGCTCACGGCGGAGGACTTCATCGCCAAGGTCCTCGTCGAGGGTCTTGGCGTCAGCCACGTCGTCGTGGGCCAGGACTTCCAGTTCGGCAAGGGACGCGGCGGCAACGTCGATCTTTTGCAGGCTCGCGCGAAGAAGCGGGGTTTCGCTGTCGTCGTTTTCGACCCCGTCGGGACCGTCGACGATCCGAAAATATCCTCGACGCGCATCCGCGAAGCCTTGCGCGAAGGCAAGCCCGACGTCGCCGCGCGCCTTCTTGGTCATTGGTGGACGGTCGAGGGCAGGGTGCAGCCCGGCGACAAGCGCGGCCGGACGATCGGATTCCCGACGGCGAATGTCTCGCTTGAAGGTTACCTGGAGCCCGCGCTCGGCGTTTATGCCGTGCGCGTCGAAGTCGGCGGCAAATTCTACGACGGCGTCGCCAACTTCGGCCGGCGCCCGACGTTTGACAAGAAAGACGTACTTCTTGAGGTGCACATCTTCGATTTCGCGGACGACATCTACGGACAGCAGATCGTCGTCTCCTTCGTCGCCTATCTGCGCCCGGAGATGAAGTTTGCGGGCCTCGATGCGCTCAAGACCCAAATCGCGGCCGACGGCGAGACCGCGCGCAAGCTTCTCAAGACCGCGCCGGCCGCGCCGCCGTCCTGACCTCACGCCAAGGCATTGATCTAAGTCGATTCTCGGCGTTTCGGCGCCTCCCAGTGCGGTTGCTATGTTCTGCACCTTCCGATTCCGCAAGTGGCGACGCGCCCAAGCGTGACATCCGTCAAAGCTCTGTGCGTTGGCATCCGGAAATCATCGAATCGTCGTGCAGGCGACCGACGCGCTCCCTATCTCTCTCGATGCGGGGGCGGTTCCGCCTGCCGGCTCATCAGGAGAGACCCATGAAGAAGTCGCTGCTTGCTTGCGCGTTTGCGCTCTCGTGCCTGCCGCTTGCCGCCCATGCAGAGCCGTCCGCCGCTGGCGCTCGAATCGCGATCGACTTCTTGGACGTAACCTACGGCGACCTCAACCTGTCGAACCGCACGGGTGCAGAGACGCTCTACAGCCGCATCAAATTCGCGGCGACGCGCGTGTGCGGCGGCCTTCCCGACATCCGCGAAATGCAGGAACGCCGGAACTTCAAGACGTGCCTCAAGACAGCGACGAACGACGCCGTCCAGCAAGTCGACGCGCCGCTTCTGACCGCGCTCTTCATCGAAGACAAGAAGATAGAGTACACCACAGCCTCGCGCTGGTGACGACGCCGGGTTACCACGTCTCTGCCCACGGCCTGACGTCGATCTCGTGGGTCCAGGCGCTGCGCTGTTGCGTGTGCAGCGTCCAATAGTTCTCGGCGATCGCGTCGGGGTCGAGCAGTCCGTCGGCCCCGCGCTGCTCCTTCAATTGCGGCAACAGCGTGTTGATTCGCTCGCCGTCGATCGCGCCATCGACGATGACATGCGCGACGTGAATGCCTTTCGGCCCGAACTCGCGCGCCGCCGATTGCGCGATGGCGCGCAGGGCCGCTTTCGCCGCGGCGAAGCTCGCGAAGTTCGCGCGCCCGCGAAGCGACGCACTGGCACCGGTGAAGATCAGCGTCCCGCGCCCGCGCGGCAGCATCGTGCGAATGGCGGCTTGTGCGAAGAAAAGGCCGGCAAGCGCGTTCACGCGCCAGAAGTCTTCGAACCGCTTCGCCTCGATGTCGAGAAGCGGCGTCGGCCAATTGCCGCCGGCGTTGTAGATCGCCGCCTCGACCGGTCGATGACCCTCCGCCGAGGCGATCGTCCGGTTGACGAGTGCCTGATCCGTGACGTCGCCGACGACGACTTCGATTGGCACGTTGAACGCGCGCAACTCGGCCGCCGTCGTGTTCACCTTGTCCGCGTTTCGTCCGAGGATCGTGATCCGATAGCCTTCGCGGGCAAACCGTCGCGCAATGGCCGCACCCAGTCCGCGTGATGGCCCGACACCTGCAACCACGGCCGACTTGTTCGACATGATCTGTTCCTTCCGATCCGCGGGAAAAACGATACGCCCGGTCATGTCCGCCGGGCCAGCAATCACGCGGGTTTCACGCCGACGATCTGTGCTTTGACCGGCAAACGGCCGCCTGCTAGAAGCGCGCGCATTGATTTGGAAGCCACAAGCCTTAGCGAAGCCGTCG
>QKCS01000230.1 GCA_003246795.1 Alphaproteobacteria bacterium | reverse complement strand
GCATCGGACGCCGCCGCCGCCATCGCCGCGCTTGACCGTGCGGAATCCACGCCGGGAACGCGCATAACGACCCCGACAGTGCTCGAAATCATCGCCCGCCGCCGTTGACGCTTGTCAGCGCGCGGCGTGCCGGGCCACTCTCTCTCATCCGCTATTTCACAAAACGGAATTGGGAGACGTCCATGCTCAAGACTCGTTTCACCGAAATGTTCGGCGTTCAACACCCGATCGTCCAAGGCGGCATGCAATGGGTCGGCCGCGCCGAACTCGTTTCCGCGGTCGCAAACGCCGGCGCGCTCGGTTTCGTCACTGCGCTGACGCAGCCGACGCCCGAAGATCTCATGAAAGAGATCAAGCGCTGCCGCGAGATGACGGACAAGCCATTCGGCGTGAACCTAACGATCCTGCCTGCGCTCAAGCCGCCGCCCTACGCCGAATATCGCCAGGCCATCATCGAAAGCGGCATAAAGATCGTCGAAACCGCGGGCTACAAGCCCAAGGACCACGTCGACCACTTCAAGCAGCACGGCATCAAGGTCATCCACAAATGCACGGCTGTCCGCCACGCACTGTCGGCGGAACGCATGGGCGTCGACGCGATTTCGATCGACGGTTTCGAATGCGCCGGCCACCCGGGCGAGGACGACATCCCGGGCCTCATCCTCATCCCGTGCGCCGCCGACAAAGTGAAGATCCCGATGATCGCTTCGGGCGGTTTCGGCGACGCGCGCGGCCTGGTCGCCGCGCTTTCGCTCGGCGCCGACGGCATCAACATGGGCACGCGCTTCATGTGCACGGTCGAAAGCCCCGTACACCGGAAGGTGAAGGAACAGATGGTCGCCAACGACGAACGCGCGACCGAGCTCATCTTCCGCACGCTGCACAACACCGCCCGCGTGGCAAAGAACGCGATCAGCCAAGAGGTCGTCGCGATCGAAAAGAAAGGCAACGCGAAGATCGAAGACATCGCGCACCTCGTGTCGGGCCAGCGCGGCAAGGTCGTCTACGAGAAGGGCGACCCCGACTACGGCATCTGGTCGGCGGGCATGGTCCAAGGCCTCATCCACGACATCCCGACCTGCAAGGCGTTGATCGAACGCATCGTGACGGAGGCCGAACAGATCATTCGCGCGCGGCTGGACCGGGCCCTAGTCGCGTAGCCTCAATACGACTTCGGCAGGCCCAGCGCTTTCTCCGCGATGAAGTTGAGGATCATCTCGCGGCTGACGGGCGCGATGCGCGCGATCAGCACCTCGCGGAACAGACGTTCGACGTGGAACTCGCGCGCATAACCCCTGCCGCCGTGCGTCATGACGGCAGTCTCGCACGCCTTGAACGCCGCCTCCGCCGCGAGGTACTTGGCGGCGTTCGCTTCAAGCCCACAGGACTGTTTGGCGTCATAGAGCGCCGCCGCCTTCATCGCCATCAGCCACGCCGCCTCGAGTTCCGCCCAGGCGCGCGCCAGCGGATGCTGGATCGCCTGGTTCTGCCCGATAGGCCTGCCGAAGACGACGCGCTCGCGCGCGTATTTCGCGGCGCGCCTGAGCGCGTCCTGCCCGACGCCCACCGCCTCCGCCGCGATCAGCACGCGCTCGGGGTTGAACGCGTGAAGCAGATGATCGAACCCCTTGCCCTCCTCACCGATGAGGTCATCGCCCGGCACCTTCAGCCCGTCGATGAACAGCATGTTCGTGTCGACAGCGTGCCGCCCCATCTTCGGAATCTCCCGCACCTCGACATGCGCGCGGTCGAGCGGCGTGTAGAACAAGCTTAACCCGTCGGTCGCCTTCTTGCCCTTCGGCGAGGTTCGCGCGAGCAGAAGAATGTGCGTCGCGGTCTGCGCCGTCGTCGTCCACATCTTGCGCCCGTTGACGACCCACTGGTTGCCGTCACGCGCGGCCTTCGTCTTGATCGAGGACGTGTCGAGCCCCGCGTCCGGTTCCGTCACGCCGAAACAGCACCGTGTCTCGCCTTTGATCAGCGGCGGCAGCATCCGCGTCTTCTGCGCGTCCGTGCCGAAGACCGCGATCGGATGCGGACCGAAGACGTTGATATGCACCGCGGAAACGCCCGTCATGCCCGCGCCGGACGATGCGATCGTGTGCATCATCACCGCCGCGTCCGTGACGCCCAGTCCGGCGCCGCCAACGGACTCCGGCATCGCGATCCCCAGATAACCGGCGCCCGCGATGTCGCGCACGAACTCCTCCGGGAAACGATGATCGTTGTCGCGCGCCAGCCAGTAAGCGTCATCGTACTTGGCGCAGATGCGCGCCACCGCATCGCGGATCGCCGCTTGCGCCGGCGTCAGATCGATCGTCGTCATCCCGCGGTCTCTCCCTCCGCCGCTCCCGCCGTGTCCAACGCTCCGAACGTCTGCACGGCCGCGGCGATGCGCGTGCCACCCGTGATCCAGCACAGGACCGCGAAGACAACGGCGATCACGGCGAACCAACTCGGGAACACACACATGAGGCAAAGCGCGAGGATCGTTTCCGTTCCCTCGGTCAGCCCGCCCAGATAGTAGAGCGACTTCGAGCCTCGAATGTCGCTGGACATGCCGTGTTTTGCCGCGAAAACGGCATAGGCGAGAAACGTCGACGCGGTCGCCATGAAGCTTGTCGTCAGGAATGCGGCCGCAAGCGCGTTGCGCGCCGGATCGGCGAGCGCGAAGGCGAACACCACCGACGCGTAGACGATGAAGTCGAGCGTGATGTCGAGATAGCCGCCGAGATCGCTCGCCCGCGTCTGCCGCGCTACCGCCCCGTCCAACCCGTCGAGCAACCGGCTTATGATCAACGCCGCAAGCGCGCCCCAATAAATCTCCGATGTGATGAGCGCCGCCGCCGCCATACCGAGCGCAAACCCCAACGCCGTCACGGCGTTGGCCGTTACCCCGACCGCGGCCATCGGCCGGGCGATGGCCGCCAGCGGCTTTTCGATATGAGGGCGGATGAAAGCGTCCAGCATGTCCGTTCCCGTGCGCCGAATTGCAGGCAGAATTGCAGGTTGTCCAAACGCATACCACGCCCTACCCTGTCGCCGAAAACGGGGACTAACCTTCGTGGGGAGGATATCCATGCATCGCTTGTTCATCGCCGGTTTCGCCGTGGCGCTGAGTTCGGCTGCGGCGTTGGCCGCCGGATCGATCGAAACGGGACGCGATCTCGTTGACTCGTGTCGCGACTACACGACCAACGTGAAGGAAGAGAACGCGCGTCTGCCGCACGACTGTCGCACCTTCCTGCAGGGCTTCGCCACGACCCTGAAAGCGCGCGAGGATGCGCGGCTGGACGCCATGGTGAAGGGCGTTCCCTCCACGTCGAAGGAAGCCTGCGTCCGCATGCCGGACTTCATTTCGTTTCGCGAGTTGGCGCAACGCATCGTCCGTTTCGGCGACGCAAATCCGTCGCTCCTGACGATTCCCGCGAACGAACTTGCGCAAAAGACGTTGGAGCACGACTTCCCCTGTCCGCCGGACAAGAAGTAAGCCCAACCCACGTCCCTGATCTGAACGTCGCTACGGGGGTAACGACATGCGCTTTGCCATTGCCATTGCAGGATTCGCTTTGATGATGACCACAGCACTGGCCGACGACGCACC
>QKCS01000359.1 GCA_003246795.1 Alphaproteobacteria bacterium | reverse complement strand
AGTCTCGGCGCCTACGTCACGTGGGCGCCCAAGCCGGGTCGGCGCGACAGCGAACGCAACTGCGTGTCGAATATCCGCGCACACGGCGGCCTTCCGCCGGCGCAAGCGGCCGACACGATCGCAACGATCCTGCGCGAGTCGCGCCGCGCGCGCGTCAGCGGCGTTGCACTGAAGCTGAAGAACGATATTGGCCGCCTAGCATAAGGTGCGGGCGTCACCGCGCCTTCAACGGCGTCCACCCTGACGGCGTGTGCGCTTCGAGCGGGCCGAAGCGCATCTTGTAACTCATCTTTCGGCAGCCCTCGATCCAATAGCCCAAATAGACATAGGGCAGGCCACGCGCGCGCGCCTGCTCAATGTGGTCGAGCACCATGAACGTGCCGAGGCTGCGTCCGCCCTCGGCGGGATCGAAGAAGCTGTAGACCATCGACAGGCCGTCGCAGAGCAGGTCGGTCAGCGCCACGGCGATCAGATCGCCCGCGTTCGGGCCGCTCTTCTGGCGGTATTCCACCAGGTGCGTTTCGACCGCGGAATCTTCCACCATCGCCACATAGTCGAACATCGTCATGTCCGACATGCCGCCGCCCTCGTGCCGCGCGTCGAGATACCGACGCAGAAGCGCGAACTGCTCCTCCGTCGCCCACGGATCGACGACTTCACCCGCCAAGTCTGCGCTCCGCGCGCTCACACGCTGGAATGAGCGAGACGGTTCGAAGGCGTCGACCACGACGCGCACCGACACGCAAGCCTGGCAGGTCTCGCAGGACGGCTTGTAGGCGATGTTCTGGCTGCGGCGGAAACCGGCGTGAGTGAGGGCGTCGTTCAAGGTCCGCGCCACCTCGCCGGACAGGCGCGTGAAGACTTTGCGCTCCTGGCGGCCCGGAAGATAAGGGCAGGGCGCGGGAGAGGTCAGATAGAACTGGGGGAAACGGGTCCCCAACTGCTCAGTCAAGCGCAGAACTCCGCCAAAAATCGCTTACTCCGTCGTGCCGAAGCAGGCACGACGACGCACAGATTCACACAGACCTGCCGCCAAGAAAACACTCAAACGTAGTCGGAAATACAGGGCGCCCTATTCGTCAGGCGGCAGAACCGGCGCCTCGCGCAGCAGCACGATGCTGATCCGCCGGTTGGCCGAGGCGTAAGGATTGTCCGGGTAGAGCGGGTCGGACCCAGCCTTGCCCGCGACCTCGGCCACGTGATCCTGCCCCATGCCCGAATCGAGCAGCACTTTGAGGCTCGCGTTCGCGCGGGCCGAGGACAAATCCCAGTTCGAATAGCCGCCTGGACCCTCGAAGGTCGCGCCGTCCGTATGTCCGGCGATCGAGATGCGGTTCGGCAGATCGCTTACGGTCCGCGCCACCTCTTGAAGAAGGCGTTGCGCGTAGGGCTTCGGTTCCGCCCTACCGGGTTCGAACATCGAGCGGCCGTCCTGATCGACCAACTGGATGCGGACGCCTTCCGGCGTCTCGTCGATCAGCACGTGTTTCGAGAGTTCCGCCAAGTCCGGCTTGTCCTGCATCGCCTGACGAAGGCGCGCCGCCGCCTGCTCGAGCGCCGCGTTCTGCGCCGAGCTCGTGCCCGACGACGCACGCGCGTCCGCGTTGTCGCGTCCTCGCGAGTTGACCTCGGCTTGTTCCTGTTCGGAGGGGGGGCGCAGCTGAGTCTTGACGGCCAAGGACCCTTGCCCCGACTGCCCCTCGTTCGAGGCCGCCGTGCCGCCCAGAAGGGCGCCGGTGCCGGACTCGCTTCGGCTCACGGACTCAGGCGCGAAATAGTCTGCGATGCCGCGCTTCTGTTCCGGCGTCGTCGTGTTGATGAGCCACATCAAAAGGAAGAACGCCATCATGGCGGTCACGAAGTCGGCGTAGGCGACTTTCCACGCGCCGCCGTGATGGCCGTCGTGTCCGCCCTTCTTGATCTTTTTGATGACGACCGAACCGTCGTTCGCCATGACCCACCATCCGCCCCGTTCGTCCCGCGTGGGCGGGTTGTTAAGGTCTTGCCTTCGGCAAGCCGCGCCTTTACGTCGGTCGAACCCGCACTATGGCGGGGCAGGCGTTAACGCGGTGTTTGCGCACTGGTGAAAGGGTCCGGATGAGCCAGGATTCCCGCGCGTTTCGCGATGCATTGGGTCATTTTGCGACAGGCGTCGCGGTCGTCACGGTGCGCGACCCGAGCGGCGCCCCCTTGGGCCTGACGATCAACTCCTTCGCGTCGGTCTCACTCAACCCGCCGCTGGTGCTGTGGAGCCTGGATCGCGCCTCGGACCGTTTCGAAGCTTTCATGAAGGCCGAGTATTTCGGGGTCAACATCCTGGGCGGCGAAAGCCAGGCGCTGTCGCATCGTCTATCCCGTAAGGGCGACTCCTGTCTCGACGGCGAAACGTTGCGCCGGGGGCCGCACGGCGTTCCGATGCTCGAATGCGCGATCGCTCATTTCGAGTGTCGCGTCGAGCAGCGCCACGACGGCGGCGATCACGTGATCTTCGTCGGCCGCGTTCTCGATTGCGGTCACAGCGGGCACGGCGCGCCGCTCGTCTATTACCGCGGGCGCTATCGCGCGCTCGGCGAAGCCGACTAGGAACGAAATCTCATGACAAACGTCGCCTTCATCGGTTTGGGCCGTATGGGCTCTCCCATGGCGGGGCACTTGGCCCGCGCAGGCCACGAAGTCACGGTTTTCAACCGCAACAAGGCGCGCGCTGCGGAGTGGGCGAAAGCCCATTCGGGTCGCGTTGCCGACAGCATCGCGCAAGCCGTCGGCGAAGCCGCCTTCGTGTTCTCGTGCGTCGGCGACGATCCCGACATTCGAGCGGTCGCCGATGTGGCGTTTCCTGCGATGAAGGCGGGCGCGATCTTCATCGACCATACGACCGGTTCGGCCATGCTCGCCGAGGAACTCGCGCGCGAAGCGGCCGCGAAGAAGCTCGCCTTTGTCGATGCGCCGATCTCGGGCGGCGAGGCCGGCGCTCAGAACGGCCAGCTGACGGTGATGTGCGGCGGGGACGAGGCCGCTTATGCCAAGGCCGAGCCCGTGATCCGCGCTTACGCCAAGATGGTGAGCCGACTAGGTCCCGCGGGTGCCGGGCAAAAGACGAAGATGGTCAACCAGATCTGCATTGCTGGTTTGGTACAGGCGCTGTCCGAAGCGATCAATTTCGCCGAAGCCGCGGGTCTCGATCCGAACGCCGTCGTCGAGGTCATTTCGAAAGGCGCCGCACAAAGCTGGCAGATGGAAAATCGTGCGGCGACGATGCACGACCGCAAGTTCGACTTCGGCTTTGCCGTCGAATGGATGCGCAAGGACCTGCGCATCGCACTGGCAGAGGCGCGCAAGAACGGCGCGCAGCTGCCGGTGACCGCGCTCGTCGATCAGTTCTACGCAGACATCGATCGCATGGGCGGCAAGCGCTGGGACACGTCCAGTCTGATCGCCCGCCTATCGTAACGCCGAGATCAGCTTTGCCGCGCGCGGCGCAAAGTAGCTGAGAACGCCGTCGGCGCCCGCGCGCTTGAACGCGACAAGGCTCTCGAGGATCGCCCGGTCGGCGTCGATCCATCCGCGCTCGCCCGCGGCCATGATCATCGAGTACTCGCCGGAGACCTGGTAGGCGAAGGTCGGTATGCCGAACGCGTCTTTCACGCGCCGCACGATGTCGAGATAGGGCATGCCCGGCTTCACCATCACCATATCCGCGCCCTCGGCGATGTCGAGTGCGACCTCGCGCAACGCCTCGTCGCCGTTTGCCGGATCCATCTGGTAGGTTCGTTTGTCGCCTTTCAACGCCTTCGCCGAACCGACGGCCTCGCGAAACGGCCCGTAGAACGCGGACGCATACTTGGCCGCGTACGCCATGATCAGCGTATCCTTGTGTCCCTCGCGTTCGAGCGCGGAGCGAATGGCACCGATGCGGCCGTCCATCATGTCGGAGGGCGCGATGATATCGCACCCGGCGCGCACTTGGGTGAGCGCTTGCGCGACGAGAACTTCGACCGTCTCGTCGTTTAGGATCGTGCAATCCTTCAGCAGGCCGTCGTGTCCATGGCTGGTGTAGGGGTCGAGCGCGACGTCGCATAAGACACCGACGTCGATCTTCGCGTCGCGCACCGCGCGCGCCGCCTTGCAGACGAGATTGTCAGGGTTGAGCGCCTCGCGCCCATCTTCGTGCTTTTTCGAGGGGTCGGTGTATGGGAAAAGCGCGATCACCGGAATGCCGAGCCGTTGCGCCTCTTCGGCGGCCGAGGGCACGAGATCCACGGTCATCCGCTCCACGCCCGGCATCGCCGCAACCGGTTCGCGCCTGCCCGCGCCGTCGATCAGGAAGATAGGCCAGATCAAATCAGCGGGCGTCAGAGCGCTTTCGGCGACCAGCCGGCGCGACCATTCCGTGCGCCGCAGACGTCTCATTCGCGTTTGCGGGAATTGAGGTGACGAAGGCGCAATCATGAGGCCGCCGTTTCGTTGACAGCAAGGAATGCCCTACGTATCACCGCCCCAAGGTTAAGGGAAAGGCGTCATGCCGTTCGAACTCACCGAGGAACAGCGCCTCGTACAAAAGACCGCCCGGGATTTCGCGGCGGCGCAGCTGGCTCCGTTTGCGGCCAGGTGGGACGAAGAGGAAATCTTCCCGGTTCCCACGATGCGCGAAGCTGCGCAGTTGGGCTTTGCCGGCATCTATGTGAAGGGCGACGTCGGCGGCTCCGAACTCACGCGCCTGGATGCCGCGCTCATCTTCGAAGAACTGTCCGCCGGCTGCACGGCGACCGCCGCGTTTCTGTCGATCCACAATATGGCTTCGTGGATGATCGACCGCTTCGGCAGGGAAGAGCTACGCAAGAAGTGGCTGCCAAAACTGACGCAAATGGATTTGGTCGCGAGCTATTGCCTAACCGAGCCGGGCTCCGGTTCCGATGCCGCGAGCTTGAAGACGAAGGCGACCCGCGTCGGCGACGAGTACGTGCTGAACGGTGCGAAGGCATTCATCTCCGGCGCCGGCGTATCGGACGTCTACGTGTGCATGGTGCGCACGGGCGCGGAGGGGCCGAAGGGCATCTCCTGCCTGATCGTCGAGAAAGACACGAAGGGCCTTTCGTTCGGCAAGAACGAACGCAAGATGGGTTGGCGCAGCCAGCCGACGGCGCAGCTGATCTTCGAGGACTGCCGCGTGCCCGTCGCCAATCTCGTTGGCGCGGAGGGCGACGGGTTTCGTATCGCGATGATGGGTCTCGACGGCGGGCGCATCAACATCGGCGCGTGCTCGCTCGGCACGGCGCGCGCGGCGCTTGAACAGACTCAGCGCTACATGAGCGAGCGCAGGCAATTCGGCAAGCAGCTTTCCGAGTTTCAAGCGCTGCAGTTCAAGCTGGCCGACATGGCGACCGATCTGGAAGCCTCGCGCCTGATGATCTGGAACGCCGCGGCCGCGCTCGACCGGCGCGATCCGCGCGCGACCATGCTGTGCGCGATGGCCAAACGTTTCGCCAGCGACAACGCGTCACGGATCGCGAACGACGCGCTTCAGCTCCACGGCGGCTATGGATATCTGAAGGACTTCCCGCTCGAACGCCACGTGCGCGACCTGAGGGTCCACCAAATCCTCGAAGGCACGAACGAGATCATGCGCGTCATCATCGCGCGCGAAATGAGCCGGCAATAGAGATGAGCCAAGCCACGGATGAAGTCCTCTTCGAGAAGCGGGGCCGTGCCGGTCTGATCACGCTCAACCGGCCGAAGGCGCTGAACGCGCTCACGCTCGGCATGGTCGACGCCATCCAGGCGCAGCTCGAGGCTTGGCGCGGCGACGGCGCGATCGAACTCGTCGTCGTGCGCGGCGCTGGCGATCGCGCTTTTTGCGCCGGCGGCGATATCCGCGCGCTTCACGATTCCGGCAAGGCCGGCACGCCCTATGTTATCGACTTCTATGCGCGCGAATATCGGCTCAATACGCTCATCAAACGCTACCCGAAGCCCTACGTCGCACTGATCAATGGCATCGTCATGGGTGGCGGCGTGGGCGTGTCCGTACACGGCCGCGCGCGCGTGTGCGGCGAACGGACCATGTTTGCCATGCCTGAAACGGGTATCGGACTCTTTCCGGACGTCGGCGGCACCTACTTCCTGCCGCGCCTGCCCGGCGAGTTGGGCATGTACCTGGCGCTCACCGGCGCACGCCTTGACGTCACCGACTGCAAATACGCGGGCATTGCCACGCACGTCGTGCCTGCGCCGCAGCACGAAGACCTTCTGGCTGCGCTATGCGATGACGGCCGCCCCTTCGAGCGCGTTCTCGCGCAGTTCAGCGCAACGCCTGAGAACAAATCGAAGTTGGCCGGACTCCAACTGCTGATCGACCGGCACTTTGCGCTGGAGTCCGTCGAAGCGATCCTGAAGTCGCTCGAAGGCGATGCGTCGCTTTTTGCCGCCGAGACGCTGAAGTCGCTGAAGACGAAGTCGCCGACAAGCCTGAAGGTCGCATTCCGCCAGGTGCGCGAAGGGAAGCAGCTCGACTTCGAACAATGCATGCAGCTCGAATTTCGCCTGACGAACCGCTTTATGCGCGGCCACGACTTCTATGAGGGCGTGCGCGCCGTGATCGTCGAGAAGGACAACGCGCCGAAGTGGAACCCGCCGACGCTTGACGGTGTGTCTGCTTCGAACGTCGCCGCGTACTTCGCGCCGCTTAACGCAGGCGATCTCCAACTCGCCTAGGCGCGGGAGCCAAGCCCGCTGCAGATGCATCAGCAGATTTCCGATGTCGATCTTGCTGCGACGCGGCATCGACCGAATTCCCCGCGCCTCATCCTGGGCGGCGTGCCCCGCGAATTCGACATAGCGCCATTGCTGCGCCACCCCAAACGCCATACGAATTTAGACGGACAACGACGACCTGAGAATCGAGACAGGAGGAACGCTCATGCGGATCGGTTTCATCGGTTTGGGAAACATGGGCGGCCCAATGGCCGCGAACCTGGTCAAGGCGGGACACGACGTGGCCGCTTTCGACATGTCGAAAGAAGCGGTGGAACGCGCGGTGGCGGCCGGTGCGCGCGCGCACAACTCCGCCGCGGACGCGGCAGGCGACGCCGAAGCCGTCGTCACAATGCTGCCTGCGGGACAACATGTGCGACAGGTGTATCTGGGAGACAACGGGCTTCTCAAAACTGCGGGCAAAGGCGCGTTGTTCATCGACTCCTCGACGATCGATGTTGCGACGGCGCGTGACGTTCACGCGGCTGCAAAGGCCGCACGCCTCGACTTTGTCGATGCGCCTGTATCGGGCGGCGTCGGTGGCGCGGCGGCGGGCACGCTGACCTTCATGGTCGGCGGCGAAGAGGCGGCGTTCGGCCGCGCCAAGCCGATCTTGGAAAAAATGGGCAAGAACATTTTCCATGCAGGCGGAGCCGGCAACGGACAAGCCGCGAAAATCTGCAACAACATGCTGCTCGCGATTTCGATGATCGGTACCTGCGAGGCCTTCGTCCTTGCCGAAAAACTCGGCCTCGACCACGAGACCCTCTTCAAGATCTCATCAACGGCGTCGGGTCAGTGCTGGAGCCTCACGAGCTACTGCCCCGTACCGGGTCCGGTTCCGGCCTCTCCCGCGAACCGGAACTATGAACCCGGCTTCACCGCTTCGATGATGCTGAAGGACCTGAAGCTAGCGCAGGGGGCGGCCCAGGCGGCCGGCGCCGCCACGCCCCTCGGGGCTGAGGCGACCGCGCTCTACACCCTGTTCGAATCCGCCGGCGTCGGGGCGCGCGATTTCTCGGGAATCATTCAATTGCTGCGCGGAAATCTGCGCGCTTAACCGATCGTTTGCTGTTGCGCTTAAGCGATTCTTAGCGGCCGAAGGCTAACGTGGTCCCCTGGGTAAGTGGGCAGAGGCCCGAAGGGAAGCAGGGCGGGGTCATGACCGTTACAGCAACCGCGCGTGCAGCGGATGACGCACACGAGCAAGAGAGCGTGAAGCAGCGCTATCTTGAATGCCTGAACTTGATCGAGCGGCTGCACCGTCAGCTCCTCGACGTGATCAAGGACGAACTGGAACGCGTCGGCCAGCCCGACGTGAACAGCGTCCAAGCTTTGCTGTTGTTCAATATCGGCGAGCAGGAACTGACCGCAGGCGAGCTTCGCACACGCGGCCATTACCTGGGCTCGAACGTGTCGTACAATCTGAAGAAGCTCGTCGAAGGTGGCTTCATCAACCACGTCCGTTCGGAAAGCGATCGCCGCTCGGTGCGCGTGAGCCTGACCGAAAAGGGCAGGAGCATCCGCAACATCGTGGCGAGCCTCTTCGACCGGCACGTCCACTTGGTCGAACCGGCCGGCGGCCTGCAGATGTCTGAGTTCACGTCGCTGAACAAGACGCTCCAGCGCCTCGAGCGTTTCTGGCTCGACCAGGTCCGCTACCGCCTCTGAAGCAGGTCTGCGAGCCGTTCGCAATTGCACCCGGCGCAAGTCTGCGCTGCGACAAAACGCACTGGCTTCTCGGCCGTCGCGACGCTTTACTAGAAGCCGACGAGTCAGCCGCGACCAACAAAGTTGCCGGCTGCGTTTGGGTCGCCGGGATGGACTACGAAAGCCAGTTTTCTCAAGCATTGGCTCAAGTGAAGCGGGAGGGCCGGTATCGGATCTTTGCCGATATCGTTCGCCAGCGCGGATCCTTTCCTGGCGCGACGCACCACACGCCCCAGGGAAGACGGCCGATCACCGTTTGGTGTTCAAACGACTATCTCGGCATGGGGCAAAACCCGATTGTTCTTGCCGCTATGCACGAGGCGCTCGACGCCGCGGGGGCGGGATCGGGCGGCACGCGCAACATTTCCGGGACGACCCACTACCACGTCGAACTGGAACGGGAACTTGCCGACCTCCACCGCAAGGAGGCGGCGCTGCTCTTCACGTCGGGCTACATCGCGAACGATGCGACCCTTGCCACGCTCGGCAACGTGCTGCCGGGCTGCGTTCTCTTCTCGGACGCGCTGAACCACGCTTCGATGATCGAGGGCATACGTCGCAGCAAGGCTCAGCGTCATATCTGGCGTCACAACGACCTCAAGCATCTTGAAGAGCTGCTGCAACGCACCGATCCCCGGGCGCCGAAAGTCCTTGCGTTCGAGTCCGTCTATTCGATGGACGGCGATATCGCGCCGATCGGGGCGATTTGCGAACTGGCGAGGCGCTATGACGCGCTGACCTATCTCGACGAAGTCCATGCGGTGGGCTTGTACGGCCCGCGCGGCGCCGGCGTGGCCGAGCGCGACGGCGTCCTGCAACAGGTCGACATCATCAACGGCACGCTCGCCAAGGCGTTTGGCGTCATGGGCGGCTACATTGCGGCGTCGTCGAAGTTCGTCGATGTCGTGCGTTCATTTGCGCCCGGCTTCATCTTTACGACGTCGATCCCGCCGGTTCTGGCGGCCGGTGCGCTCGCCAGCGTCCGGCATCTGAAGTCAAGTCAGCTCGAGCGGACGCGACACCAGGAGCGAGCAGCCAGACTCAAGGCGTTGCTGCGCGAGGCGGGCTTGCCGGTGATGCCTTCGGAGAGCCATATCGTGCCGCTTCTGGTCGGCGATCCGGTTCGCTGCAAGGAGGTGTCCGACTTCTTGCTTCAGGAACACGCGATCTACGTCCAGCCGATCAATTATCCGACCGTGCCCCGTGGCACGGAACGCCTGCGCCTGACCCCGTCGCCGTTCCACGATGATGACAAGATGCGGGCCCTGATTTCCGCGCTCGACGATGCCTGGTCACGACTCAACATCAAACGCGCAGCCTGAGTTCCTCTACGGGACGGGCGTCATCCTCGAGATGACGACGATCGGCACGTCGCAAAAGGTATCGGCCGTCGACGAGCGGACCGGCACGGAGATCAGCTTCATCGTTCCCGCCACCACCGCCCGCGCCGACATCGAACGCCTTGCGCGTGCAAAGCTTGACTACGTCCTGAAAAAGCAAAACGGCGGCACTTGAGCGCCGCCGTGTGAAAAGTCATCGCGCCGAAGCGGCTATGCCGCCTTGCGACGCCGTCCGCGCCCCGCGCTGGCCGGCACGCGGCCGAGACCGATCTTCTTGGCGAACTCCGAACGCTGCCGCGCATAGGCGGGCGCGACCATCGGATAGTCGGGCGGAAGGCCCCATTTCGCACGGTATTCCTCGGGCGACATATTGTAGTTGGAGCGCAGATACCGCTTCAACATCTTCAGCTTTTTGCCGTCTTCAAGACAGATGATGTAATCGTCGCCGATCGACTTCTTGACGGGGACTGCGGGCTTCGACGATTGCCCGCCCTCAACCGCCGCTCCGGTAAGAAGCCCGGCAAGTGCGGAATGGACGTTCTTCAGGATGATCGGAACTTCGACCATCGGAACTTGGTTGTGGCTGACATAGGACGACACGATCCCTGTCGCGAGCTGCAACAGTTGGTCGGTGCTTTTGCCGGAGTCTTGTTTTGTTTCACTCATCGAGGGTGTCCTGAGTTGTATCAAAGATAATGGGGTCTTGAGTTCGCGATTCCATGATTTCGTCGTCACTTTATGAACGCGACGGTCGAATACCGCAAGAGTTGAGCGGAGTCTTCCACGATTGAATCTTACGCACGACGGTTACTGCAGAATATCCGGCGCTATCTAGGGATATTCTAGAACTGTTCCCGTCATGTCGTCAGATGAGCGAACATTACGCTTCATGCGTCAGTGGCAGAATTGGCAGGGCGAAATCGGGATGGTTACAAGGTAAGCGGCGGAACCGATAAGAAATATTCTTGCCTGGTTTGACATGACTCGAATCAGAGGTGGTGGTTGCGGCCAGTGGGTGCTCGGCGTTAACCGCTCTCGCGCAAAAACGAGAAGGCGCGGCGGTCCAATAGCGGTAGCGGGATTGAACCCGGCGTGCGCAAATGCTTGTGTTATGTCGTGGGTTGTAGGGCCCGGAGACACAAATTCGGGTAGGCGAGGGGATACGGCGGCGCGATGAGATGCCCTTTTTGTCAGCATGACGACACGCAGGTGAAGGACAGCCGTCCCACCGAAGACAACGCCGCCATCCGCCGTCGCCGCGTCTGTCCGGCATGCGGCGCGCGTTTCACGACATTCGAACGCGTTCAGCTGCGCGACTTGATTGTCATCAAGAAGAGCGGCCGCCGCCTACCGTTCGATCGCGACAAGCTGGCGCGTTCGATCCAGCACGCAATCCGCAAACGTCCCGTCGAGCCCGAGCGCGTCGAGCGGATGGTCAACGGTATAGTGCGTCGGTTGGAAAGCTCGGGCGAAACCGAAATTCCGTCATCGACGATCGGCGAACTCGTCATGCAAGGTTTGGCCAACCTCGATACCGTCGCCTACGTTCGCTTCGCGTCGGTCTACAAGAACTTCCGCGAAGCGAAGGACTTTGAGAATATTATCGGCCAACTGACAGAGCCCGACGCAAAAAGCGGGTAACGCCACGCGCCCCGACAACACACAAGACGAACGCTTCATGGCTCTCGCGCTGCGTTTGGCGCGACGCGGGCTCGGCCGTGTTTGGCCCAATCCCGCCGTCGGCTGCGTGATCGTCGACAAGAACGGTCACGTCGCAGGCCGCGGGTGTACGCAAGACGGAGGTCGTCCGCACGCCGAAACGCAGGCGCTGGGCAAGGCCGGCGTTCGTGCCCGCGGCGCCACCGCCTACGTTTCGCTGGAGCCCTGTTCGCATCAGGGCAAAACGGGCCCGTGCGCCCAGACCCTAGTCGAGGCCGGTGTCGCGCGCGTCGTGAGCGCGGTGGAAGATCCGAACCCGCGCGTCGCGGGACAGGGCCACGCCATGCTGATCGCCGCCGGCATCGACGTTCGGGTCGGCGTCCGGGCGACGGAAGCGGAAGTATTGAACGAGGGATTCTTCTCGCGCATCCGGCGGGGGCGGCCCTCGGTCACGTTGAAGCTGGCGACGACGCTCGACGCCAAGATCGCGCTCCCCAGCGGCGAAAGCCGGTGGATCACCGGCGAACGGGCGCGCGCTCACGGACATCTGCAGCGCGCCCAACACGATGCCGTCATGGTAGGCATTGGAACGGCATTGGCCGACGATCCGGAATTGACCTGTCGGCTGCCCGGGATGGGCGCCAAGAATCTCGTTCGCATCGTCGTCGACTCGCGCGCGCGCCTTTCGCTCACGTCCAAGCTAGCGGCGACAGCGCGCAACCAGCCGGTGTGGCTGCTGATGTCGCAAGCCGGCGACAAGAACGCAGCCGCTTCACTCGCGGCGAAAGGGATCAAGGTTTTGACCGTCCCGCCGGCCGATAAGGGGATCGATCTTGCGGCCGCATTGAAATCGCTTGGCGATGAAGGTCTCACGCGCGTGTTGGTGGAAGGCGGCGAATCGCTGGCATCGGCGCTTGTCGAATCCGAACTTGTGGATCGATTGCTGTGGTATCGCGCGCCGACGGTGATGGGCGAAGGGCGCCCGGCCGTAGGGGCTTTGCCCGTCGGGGGGCTGGGCGAAATGCCGCGATATCGGCGTGAATGGCTGACGAGTCTCGGCGAGGACACGCTGGAATCTTATCGGCGCGCCCCCTAATACTCTTCTCCATGTTCACAGGCATCGTCACAGACCTCGGCACCGTGGAGCTGATCGCCAAGCGCGGCGACACGACCGTCAAGATCGCGACCAAGTACGATCCGGCGTCGATTGCGATTGGCGCCTCGATCGCCTGCTCCGGCGCTTGTCTGACGGTGATTGGTAAAGGCGGCAAGGAGGGGGGCGCGTGGTTCTCGGTCGAGGCTTCCGCCGAAACGCTCGCAAAGACGACGCTGAGCTCATGGGCGGTCGGCACGCGGGTGAATCTCGAACGCTCGCTCCGCGTCGGCGAGGAAATTGGCGGCCACATCGTCAGCGGCCATGTCGACGGCGTAGGTGAAGTCGTGTCGGTCGAGTCGGAAGGCGATTCGACGCGCATTCGCATCCGCGTACCGAAACAGCTCGCAAAGTTCATTGCCGCGAAGGGATCGATTGCGCTCGACGGAACGTCCCTGACGGTCAACGACGTCGACGGCAACATATTCGGGGTCAACATCATCCCCCACACGTCCAAGGTGACCACCTGGGGCACGGTCAAGGCAGGCGACAAAGTGAACGTCGAGATCGACATGCTGGCGCGCTATCTCGCCAGGTTGAAGGAGTTCGCATGACGGCCGGCGAATTCCACGACTTCATCTCCTCGCCCGAAGAGATCATCGAGGATGCGCGCAACGGGCGCATGTTCATCCTCGTCGATGCCGAGGATCGCGAGAACGAAGGCGACGTCATCATCCCGGCGCAGATGGCCACGCCGGAAGTCATCAACTTCATGGCCAAACACGCGCGCGGCCTGGTCTGTCTCGCCATGACGCAGGAACGTGCGCAACAGCTGAATCTCCCGATGATGGCGCGCGTCAACGGCACCGCGCACCAGACGGCGTTCACCGTTTCGAT